>JAISOY010000128.1 GCA_031275285.1 Bacteroidales bacterium
GGTACATAATTTTTTGTAGCGGGACGACGATGCAAAAGAACGGAACGGAACGATGATACAATTAACCAGGGTCTTTCTGAAAAGCCATGGCATATCGATGACGCGGCGTTCTCCGAGGAAACGTGATAAATAGGTGGCTACCTTAAAATATCCTGTTCCGGTCGGACTTCCAATATTTAACAGTAATATAGCGGTTTTTTGATCTTCCATCAATTTCCTGTTAAAGAGGGGAATATGACTCCCTTTTTGATCAATGCCGATTTTAGGGCTTTTGCCCCGAAACGCGGATTGGAGAGGACTATCTTCTGGTACATGTTGGCAATATCACCTTCGCAATAAGCCATTGATCCCTGTGCAAATATGATAACATCGACTTTTCCGGCGATTTCTCCTGCTTTCGCAGCCATGAGTGCTTTAAATTTTTTCTGGTCGAGCCCAAATGCTCCGTCTAACAGTACTTCTGTTATCTCTATCTGTTTTCCCATTTCTCTGGAAACCCTTGTTAAGGTTCTTTTCGTGGGTGCTATGGCAGTAGGAAATGTGGCCATCACAGCGATCTTTGTTCCTTTTCTGACTGCTTCCCTGCACATCTCTTCATTGATCATAATAATAGGAACTCCCAGGTATTTTGCAGCATCCTGCATGCTGTAAGCAATATCTTCCACTGTCGAACAAATACTCAGGATCGCATCTGCGCCCGACTCTATCGCTTTCATGTATGTCCCGATCAATGTTGCTGCAGGAATAGCGGTAACATAATCTGCTTTTTTGATGTCTTCAAAAACGGACGGTACTTCATAACGCAATACTTCCACATTGGCACCCAATTGCTCTTTCACTTCACGCTCCATGTCTTCCTTCAGCTCCGGTGTCGTCACTGTATAGATCAGCGCTACTTTTACTTTTTTGTTCGGATCGGTTTGTCCATGAACTGTATTGCAGAAAAACCCGTTTAATGGTAACAATCCGATACAGGCCATTAGTACTGTTAATTGGTGTCGAAATTTTAGCTTCTTCATGATGTCTTTATTCGCATAGAATGTGGATTGCAATATTAAAGAAAAAATAGCAAACCTACATTTTGAAATCTGTATTTTGTTCGGAAAATGGAATGGTGATACAAAAAACAACAGACGAATATATAAAGCAATCATGATTTTTCGGAGATGGTTGCAAAGTATATTTTTGAAAAATTATTCGTGGAAAAACGAATAATTTTCCTTGTGTTTTGTGCGGATTATATTCGGGTCATATGCCTTGCTTCAATTCCTTATAAAACCCTTAAAAACAGAATAAATCACCCTGATATTTTACCGGATAATCCCCTGTATTAAAAAAGTTATCAACATTTGTGGTAAAAAGTGGTAGAAAGTGGTAAAAAGTAATTATTTTTACGCCGTATACTATATTTTTTGTAATGACAATATTTACAGGTGAATACGATTGTAAGGTAGATGCAAAAGGACGCATCATGCTGCCTGCCGCATTTCGCAAGCAAATGGGGGAGGTCGACCTGTATCAGTTTGTGATTAAAAAAGATATGTATGAGTCTTGTCTGGAATTGTATACTGCCGAAGAATGGGAGCGGCAAAATAAATTAATTCTGAAAAATACCAATCCGTATGACCCTGAACACCGGCAATTTATCCGCGATTTCAGGATGGGGATTGCCGAGCTGGAGTGCGATCAGACAGGAAGGATACTGGTTCCTGCCCGTTTGCTCAAACAGGCCGGTATAAGCAAAGATGCGGTATTGTCGGGTAGTATCGGTAAGATCGAAATATGGTCACCCGATCTGTACGGCAATAGTGGTGGTGATATGGAAGCTAAACGGGACCGGGCCAAACGGATCATGAGCGGTGCCACCTATAATCTGGATGATGTATGATGTATCATGTACCGGCATTATTGGAAGAAAGTATCGAGGGATTGAATATCCGTCCTGAAGGTACTTATGTCGATGTGACTTTCGGAGGTGGTGGACATTCAAAAGCCATACTGGAGAGGCTAACCTCCGGTCGCCTGGTCGCTTTGGATCAGGATTCGGATGCTTTGGCTAATCGGCCGGATGACCGGCGATTGATCCTTGAACAGGGAAATTTCAGGTTTTTGCGTAATTATCTGGCACACCACGGATACCGGAAGGTAGATGGGATCCTTGCTGATCTGGGCGTTTCGTTTCATCACTTTGATGCTGCCGAACGTGGATTTACTTTCCAGCATGATGCGCCTCTGGATATGCGGATGAACGCATCGGGAAGGATTACCGCGGGTGATGTGTTGAATCAATATCCGGAACATCAGTTGCGGATGATTTTCAGCAAATACGGGGAGGTGCCGAATGCTTCGCGTCTGGCCCGCCAGATCATATCAGCGCGCCTGTCTGGACCCATTGAACGCAACAGTGGCTTGCTGGAAGCAATCCAATCTTGCATTCCACGCGGTGCAGAAAACAAGTACCTGGCAAAAGTATTCCAATCTCTACGCATAGAGGTCAATAGGGAACTGGAAAACCTGAGGTCTCTTTTGCTTCAGAGTCTGGATCTGCTTACAGAAGGTGGGAGGATGGCTGTTATTACCTACCATTCACTGGAAGATAGGCTGGTAAAGAACTTTTTTAAAAACGGATTATTTGAAGGAGAAGCCCCAAAGGATATTTACGGTCATGCCGAAGTTCCTTTCAGGCCGGTGAATACGAAAGTGATCGTGCCGTCAGATGATGAAGTTGCTGTCAACAGCCGTTCACGTAGTGCGAAATTAAGAATTGGCGAACGTTTGTGATCATTAAAAGCGATACCTATGGATGATAAAAGGGTCGAATTTGTCGATGTCAAGAAAGAAAGCGAAGAGTTAAAGGGACGTTCAATCAAGGACTTGTTAAATGGCTCCCTGTTGACCCGTGGTATAATTTTGAAAAATATAGGATTTATTGTATGGTTGACTTTCCTTGGAGTTATATATATAGGGAATCGTTACCATGCCGAACAGGTTGCACGCAACATGAACACCCTTCAGTGGGAAGTAAAGGATCTGCGTGCGGAATCGATCACCACGGCTGCGGAATTAATGAATATCAGCCGGCAGTCACAGGTGGTTCAGATGGTGAAAAATAAACAGATGGATTTAAAAGAATCCGTTGAACCTCCATACAAAATCCAAAAGTAAGACAGGTCGGAGGGAGAACGGATAAAAGAGGTTAAGAACGTGTCTATCAAAAAGGATATATTGTTTCGGATAGCGATTGTTTATTTTCTGGTGGGAATATTAGGCATCGCTATTATTGGTAAAGCAGTATATACACAAGTGTCGGAAGGCGCAGAATTAAAGAAGATGATGGCAAAGAACAGTTTGAAGGACATAACCATTGAACCGAACCGTGGTGACATATTGGCCACGGACGGACGGATATTGGCCACATCGGTTCCGTCATTCGAAATACGTATGGATACACGTGCCACCGGTTTAACCGATGCCATATTTAATTCTAAGATCGATTCGCTGGCACGTTCGCTGGCGAAATTGCCTGGAGGAAAGTCTCCGACGGAATACAAGCGGGATATTGTCAATGCCCGTAAGCGTGGAAACCGTTATTATTTAATTGGTCGCAAGGTCGATTATAATGAACTGAAAGTGATTAAAAAATACCCTATATTCAATCTGGGTCCCAATACCGGAGGGCTGGTGCCTGTACAGGAAAACGTACGGAAACGACCTCACCAGGGACTGGCCGAAAGAACCATCGGTTATCTGACCAAGGAGCCCAATGGGAACTTCCCGGGACTGGAAGGGGCTTATGATGTATACCTTCGTGGAGAAAAAGGGGTAGGGGTCATGCAAAAACTTCCGGGTGGCGCTTTGATGCCTGTGAACGGGATCAATTCAAGTGAACCGAAAGACGGTGGAGATGTCGTTTCTACCATCGATGTCAATATTCAGGATGTGGCGGAAACCAGTTTGCGTAAACGATTGATCCACCACAACGCGCACCATGGGACAGCGGTGGTAATGGAAGTGGCTACCGGTGAAATAAAGGCCATTGTCAATCTTGGTAAAGGAAGGGGTGGTGGATATCATGAAACATATAATTATGCGCTGGGCGAATCCATTGAACCGGGTTCAACGTTCAAACTGATGTCATACATGGTCGCTCTTGAGGACGGCTATATACAACCAACCGACTCCGTCAATAACGGGGCGGGTTCCGCAACCTTCTACGGAAAAAAGGTACACGATGACCAGCGTCGTGCGACATTGGGCTGGCTGACCGTGGAAGAAGCTTTTGCCCATTCGTCCAATGTGAGCATCACAAAGATCATTGATAAGCATTACAGAGGGAAGGAAAAGCAGTTCATCAACCGATTGTATGCCATGAACTTAAATCAGAAATTGGGATTGGAGTTAGGTGGAGAAGGAGAACCGGATATAAAATATCCGGGAAGTACAGGAAGCAGGTATTGGTCGGGACTATCGCTTACCCAAATGGCCTATGGCTATGAAGTTCGTTTGGCACCTATCCATACATTGACCTTCTATAATGCGGTGGCCAACGATGGGAAAATGGTAAAGCCGTTATTCGTGAGGGAATTACGTCAGCATGGTTTTTTAGAACAACGGAAAGATGTGGAAGTGATCAAATCATCCATATCCTCTTCATCAACCATCAATAAAGTAAAAAAGATGATGGAAGCAACGGTTGAATACGGGACTGCCAAACATATTAAGTCTGATTTATACAGTATTGCCGGAAAAACAGGAACCGCACAAATAGCCAACGAGAAATTCGGATACCGGGACAGGAAAAACTATGCTTCATTTGTGGGATATTTTCCGGCTGATAAACCCAAGTATTCCTGTATTGTAGCAATTTATGATCCTGTGGTCAATGGCCGGGGCGGAGGCACAGTAGCCGCTCCTGTATTCCGGGAGATCGCCGATAAAATATATGCCGCAGATCCCGATATGCGTGATGCTTTAAAGCCTGAAAAGCGAGGTGTGATGGTAGATATGCCCTATTCAAAATCAGGATATTTTGCGGATCTGAATTATGTATTCAGGGAATTGAAAATACCTTTTCCTAAAACGTCGTTAGAAAACGGCTGGGTAACCGTTAGTACCAAAGAGACGCAGGTGGAGATAAAAAAACAGGATGTAGAAGAAGATAAAGTGCCTAATGTAGTAGATATGGGCTTAAAAGATGCGCTCTTTTTACTTGAAAAAAGAGGATTACAGGTATCTGTGCGCGGACGTGGAAAAGTAATGTCACAATCCGTTGCCCCGGGAAGTGAAGTGGTTCGTGGACGTACCGTTGTTTTGGAAATGAGTCAATAATGTTGGTGAAATATGAAATTTTTTTGATGTGAAAATACTTGCAGACATCGTTTCAAAAATTCCAGTCATTTCGGTAGTCGGAAATCTTAATGTTCCGATCAAGTCGATTTGTTTTGATTCCCGTAAAACAGCTCCGGGTTGTCTTTTTTTTGCTATCCGGGGAACATCCAGTGATGGGCATGATTACATCCCTGATGTCGTAAAACGTGGGGTATCGGCAATTGTCTGTGAAAAGATGCCCGATGTCGTCCGTCATGGTATCACATATATCATTGTTGGAAGCTCTTCTGAAGCTTTAGGCCTTATCAGCCACGAGTTTTATGATAGCCCTTCGAATCATCTGACCCTCGTAGGCGTAACAGGCACTAACGGGAAAACAACAACAGTTACGTTACTGTACCATCTTTTCCGCACATTAGGCTACAAGACCGGTTTGATTTCGACGGTGGCATATTATGTCAATGACGAAAAGAGTGAAGCATCCCATACTACACCGGATCCTGTCCAATTGAATAAATTACTGCAGCAAATGGTAAAAAAAGGTTGCAGGTACTGTTTTATGGAAGTCAGTTCTCATTCAGTGGTTCAGAACCGTATTGCGGGATTGCATTTTGCAGGAGGTATATTCACCAACCTGACCCATGATCATCTGGATTTTCACCGGACATTTGCCGAATACCTTAAAGCAAAGAAAACCTTTTTCGATCACTTGCCGTCATCTGCTTTTTCCCTGGTGAATAAAGACGACCGCAATGGTCTTGTGATGACGCAAAATACCAGATCTGAGGTAAAGACTTATGCGTTAAAAAATATGGCTGACTTCCGGTGCCGGATAGTAGAGAAACATTTTGACGGAATGTTGCTTCAGGTAGACGGGAAAGAAGTCTGGGTACGTTTTATAGGAGAATTTAATGCATATAATCTTCTGGCTGTATATGCAACAGCCATGCTTCTGGGACGGGAAACACAAGAGGTGTTGACTATATTGAGTACACTATCCCCAGTGGATGGACGATTTGAATTCATCCGTTCGGAAAAGGGGATTACGGCTATTGTCGATTATGCTCATACACCTGATGCATTGGAAAACGTATTAAGGGCCATACACGATATCCTTTCTGATCCTGCCAAACAGGTAATTACCGTAGTGGGTGCCGGAGGAGACCGGGATAAGACCAAACGTCCGGAGATGGCTAAAATAGCTGCAGATAACAGTACCCGTGTGATCCTCACTTCTGATAACCCCCGCAGTGAGGAGCCGGAAAGCATTATCAACGATATGCTTGCAGGCCTGGATGCCGAAGACCGTATTAAAACAATTACGATCACAGATCGTCGGGAAGCCATTCGTGCCGCTTGTATGATGGCGACTCCCGGAGATGTGATATTGGTCGCAGGTAAGGGTCATGAAACATATCAGATAATCAAAGGCGTAAAATCGCATTTTGACGACAGGGAAATAGTACGGGAAGTATTTCAAATACCTAATAAATAAAACAGGAGGAATGTTATATTATCTTTTTACATATTTAGACCAGCATTTTGATTTACCGGGAACCGGAATGTTTAACTATATCTCATTCAGGTCGGCTATGGCATTGATTACATCATTGCTGATCGCCTTGTTTTTTGGTAAAAAGATCATACGTTTCCTGAGAAGAAAACAAGTAGGGGAATCTGTACGTGACCTCGGGCTTGAAGGCCAAATGAGTAAACAGGGAACGCCTACTATGGGCGGGATCATCATTTTGTTGTCGTTGCTGATACCGGTTCTTTTGTTTGGCGATTTATGCAACATATATGTCCTGTTGATGATCATTACAGCAGTATGGCTTGGATTTATCGGGTTCCTTGACGATTATATCAAGGTTTTCAAGAAAGATAAAAAAGGCTTGCATGGGAAATTCAAAATTTTGGGGCAGGTATGCCTGGGCTTGATCGTTGGCCTTACTTTTTATTTTTCGGATGATATCGTTGTTCGTGAACGGGTTCCTGTGGAACAGCCGGCAATTATTCAATCGGCGGATATGCCGGCCCCGGAGAAAGGGTATAAGATGGTAGATATAAAAAGTACTACTACCACGATCCCTTTTGTCAAAGAAAATGAATTCGATTATGCCTGGCTGATCGGATGGATGGGCGAAAAAGCTAAAGACTGGATTTGGTTGGTCATGGTATTGGTCATTATTTTTATTGTGACGGCAGTATCGAACGCCGCCAATATCACTGACGGATTAGACGGATTAACCGCCGGAACATCTTCTATTATAGGGGCAACCCTGGGTATATTGGCTTACCTGTCCGGTAATATCATATTTTCCGACTACCTTAATATAATGTATATACCTTATACGGGAGAATTGGTGATTTTCATCAGTGCATTTATCGGTGCCACAGTCGGATTTTTATGGTACAATACTTATCCGGCCCAGGTTTTTATGGGCGATACGGGAAGTCTTGCTATTGGCGGTATCATAGCCGTATATGCCATTCTTATCCGGAAGGAATTATTGATTCCAGTCTTGTGCGGAATATTCCTTGCCGAAAATATTTCGGTCTTGATGCAGGTCACTTATTTCAAATATACGAAAAAGAAATACGGAGAAGGACGCCGGATCTTTTTAATGGCGCCTTTACACCATCATTACCAGAAAAAAGGATATCCCGAACCGAAAATTGTAACACGTTTCTGGATTGTCGGGATTATTCTGGCAGTTGTTACCATCGCAACATTGAAAATAAGATAACATGAAAAAACTTCTTCAACAATATTAAGTAACCAACATGGATAAAGAACGGATTGTCATATTAGGAGCAGGAGAAAGCGGTGTCGGGGCTGCTATTCTGGCTACAAAACAAGGTTTTGATGTATTTGTTTCAGACTCCGGTGCTATCAAGCCTGAGTACAAATATATGCTGGACAGTCATTATATATTATATGAAGAAGGTAATCATTCAATGGAGATCATCCTTTCTGCCAATGAAGTGATCAAAAGTCCCGGTATACCTGACTCTGCACCTGTTATTCAATCTATTTACGATGCGTATATTCCCATCATTTCTGAAATAGAATTTGCGTCACGGTACACCAAAGCCAAGAAAATATGTATTACAGGAAGTAACGGGAAAACAACCACTACCACATTGATATATTATATGATGCAGCAGGCAGGTATGAATGTGGGAATGGCAGGAAATGTAGGGAAAAGTTTCGCATTACAGGTGGCAGAAGACGATTATGATTATTATGTTCTGGAACTGAGTAGTTTTCAATTGGAAGGGATGCATCAGTTCAAAGCGGATATCGCTATATTGTTGAATATTACTCCGGATCATCTTGACCGGTATGATTACAGCCTTCAAAAATATGTGAATGCTAAAATGCGCATTTTGCAGAACATGACTAAAGAAGAGTTCTTTATTTTTTGTTCGGATGACGAAATCACCATCCGTGAATTGGAAAGTATTGTACTTGCTGCGCAAACCTTACCATTTTCTATTGAAAACAAGCCTTCTCCTGGAGCATACCTGGATAATGACTGGATAAAAGTGGATTTCAGGAAAGATATTTTTTCAATGCCGGTCAATGATTTATCGCTTAAAGGAAAGCACAATATATATAATTCGATGGCAGCGGGTATTGCAGGAAAAGTCCTGGATATACGGAAAGAACATATTCGTTCCGCACTATCCACTTTTCCGGGAGTAGAACACCGGTTGGAAAAAGTGCTTAAAATTAAGGATGTTACCTATATTAATGATTCAAAAGCCACCAATGTCAACTCTACCTGGTATGCTCTGGAAAGTATGGAGACTCCGGTGGTATGGATTGCCGGAGGAACGGATAAAGGTAATGATTACAGTGTCCTGGAAGAATTGGTCGAGAAAAAGGTGCATTTTATGGTTTGCCTTGGAAAAGACAATACAAAACTTATTGAGTCTTTCGGGGAAATTGTTCCCCAGTATGTGGAGGTGCATTCGATGAAAGATGCCGTAAGGGAAGCTTATCAAAAGGCCAATCCGGGAGATACGGTCTTATTGTCTCCGGCATGTGCAAGTTTCGACCTGTTCAATAATTATGAAGACAGGGGAAGACAGTTCAAACAATATGTAAGGGAATTATAAGGAAGAATTCAGGAAAAATGGATTTTTTTAAAAAACACTTCAAAGGCGATCCGAATATCTGGGCCATTATCATAGGTCTCAGTGTTTTTTCGTTGCTGGCGGTGTATAGTTCAACAGGAACATTGGCATATAAATGGTCGGGAGGAAATACGGCCACTTATATCATCCGTCATGGTATATTCCTTTTTGTCGGTTTGTTTGCTGCCTTTATCATCCATAAATTTCCATATAAATATTATGCCCGGCTTTCTCAGATATTGATCCTGTTTATTCCTGTTTTATTGCTGATCACCTTATTGGCAGGTGTAGATGAAAATGACGCGACGCGACGTCTGTCTATTCTCGGAATGACCTTTCAAACTTCGGATCTGGCAAAATTGGTATTGATCATGTTTTTAGCACAAAGGCTGGCGTCCAGACAAAACCAGATTTTGAATTTTAAAGAAACGCTTCTACCCATGTTTATCCTTATCGGGGTCATTTGTGCATTGATCCTTCCGGCCAATTTCAGTACTGCAGCATTACTTTTTCTGACCAGTGTAGTACTCCTGTTTGTCGGGAGAGCTTCTTTCAAACAACTTTCAGGACTTTGCGCCATCACTCTTGTCCTGGTATTGCTGTTGGTGGGCGGACTTTATGGATTACAGAAAGCCGGAGTCAATAATGTGATCACACAAAGGGCTTCTACCTGGGTAAATCGTGTGGAACGATTTTTTTCAGACGAACAGGAAGAAAATGCAGATCTGGTGGAGAACTATCAGCCTTTACAGGCGAAGATAGCTGTAGGTACCAGCGGCTTTTTTGGAAAAGGACCGGGTAATAGTGTGCAACGAAATTTTCTACCTCATCCTTATTCTGATTTTATTTTTGCAATAATTATTGAAGAATGGGGCATACTGGGAGGCATGCTTGTACTTTTCCTTTACCTGAATCTGTTGTACCGGACAGTGTTGATTGTCCGGAAATGTGATAAGACTTTTCCCGCCTTTCTGGCAATAGGATTAGCATTCAGTATCGTATTTCAGGCCATGATCAATATGATGGTGGCCGTAGGCTTAATTCCGGTAACAGGGCAACCTCTTCCGTTGATCAGTATGGGTGGGACATCCATATTGTTCACGGGTATTACTTTTGGAATTATATTAGGGATCAGCAGGGAAGTTAGAGAGCAGGAAGAACGGAAACTCAGGCAGGAAGCCAGAGCTTCCGTATCAGGGGATATTGATCCTGTACCTCAGGCTATTTGAACTCTAATTTATCATGTATAACGTTATGGATGAATCAAATCGAATAAACGACCAAAATCTAGATGCCGCCAAAACCTATCGCCGCGTGATCATTAGTGGGGGAGGTACAGGCGGACATATTTTTCCTGCCATCGCCATAGCTAATGCCTTGTCTGCGAAAGATCCTTCCATCAGAATACTTTTTGTGGGTGCGGAAGGACGCATGGAAATGGAGAAGGTGCCCAAGGCCGGATATAAAATTATCGGATTACCTGTTCGTGGTTTTGATAGAAAAAACCTGTTCAGGAATTTTCGTGTACTATATCTCTTGATAAGAAGTATTTATATTGCAAGAATCATTATAAAACGGTTCCATCCCGATGCAGTAATCGGAGTGGGTGGATATGCCAGTGGGCCAGTATTATACGCTGCTTGTAAAAAAGGTATTCCTACATTGATCCAGGAACAGAATTCCTATGCAGGCGTCACTAATAAATTATTGGCCAAAAAAGTAGATAAAATATGTGTGGCTTATGATGATATGGAGCGTTTTTTCCCGAAGGAGAAGATCATAATTACCGGAAATCCTGTCAGAAGAAGATTAACGGAATGTGTTGTAATGCGTGATCAGAGCATGTTGTTCTTCGATTTCCATGAAGACAAACCTACAATCCTTGTTCTGGGAGGAAGTTTAGGAGCGCGTACGATCAATCAGAGTGTATTAGGTTCTCTTGAACATTTTCCTTCGGATATATATTTGATTTGGCAGACGGGTATTTCTTATTATGAGAAGGCGAAACAGGCTGTTCTGGATAAGCAACTGCATCACCAGATCAAAGTATTCCAGTTCATTGAACGCGTTGATCTGGCTTATACTGCTGCAGACCTGGTTATTTCCCGTGCCGGTGCCAGTACGATATCCGAACTTTGTATCAAGGGAAAACCGTCTATTCTTGTTCCTTCTCCCAATGTTGCCGAAGACCATCAGACCAAGAATGCCATGGCATTGGTCAAAAAAGAGGCCGCTATAATGATTCCTGATGATCAGGCTGTGAAAAAACTAATGGATACAGCGATTTCTACAGTCAGGAATCCTCAGATGCTGGAGCCGCTTTCGGATAATATCCGGGAGTTGGCCAGATTCAATGCTGCACGGAAAATAGCAGATATAGTTATTCAATTAATGGAAGATAAACAATGATACAAAAGGAATTGTTGAATTACAGTAAACGTATCCGTGCCCTGGCCGAAATAGGGTTGACTTATTCTGAAAACCCATACGACCGGGATCGTTATGAAGAACTTAGTTCTATCGGACAACACATGATGAGTCTGCTAAGCGGTCATCCTGTTGAAGTAATTGAACAATTTTTTATTGAAGACCGGGAATACAAAACACCTCAGGTAGACATACGTGCTGTGGTATTTGATGAAGCAGACCGTTTATTATTGGTACGTGAAAAAATTGATGCTAAGTGGTCCCTGCCTGGCGGATGGGCGGATATTGGCTATGCTCCTTCGGAAGTCGCCGTTAAAGAGGTGAAGGAAGAAACCGGATTGGATGTATTGCCCGAAAGGATGATTGCTGTTTTTGATAAGAAGTGCCATCCACATCCTCCACACCTGCATTATGTATATAAATTATTCATAGGATGTAAATTACAGGGTGGGGAAATGCAACCGGCATTTGATACGTTGGATGTGGGTTTTTTTGATAAAAACAATATCCCCGAATTATCTGAAGAAAGGGTAACCAGGGATCAGGTGCAATTGATGTTTGATTACCATCATCACCCGGAAAAACCGGTAGTGTTTGATTAATTAAGTAATATCAATAAGTGAATTTCGTATTTAATGAATGTAATTGATTCGATCAGGGTATTTTAAGAAAATAATGAATAGCACTAAGTGCTTAAAATAGAAATGATGTTGGAATACATACATAAAGTTTATTTTATCGGTATCGGCGGTATCGGTATGAGTGCTTTGGCAAGGTATTTTAAGGCCAAACAATGTGATGTTTGCGGGTACGACCGTGTAGAAACATCACTTACCCGTAAACTTTGCGAGGAAGGTATTCCTGTACATTATTCCGACGATATTGCCTCTATTCCCGAATCATATAAGTCTCAGAAAGAACAGGTGCTGGTGATATATACGCCTGCAGTTCCCACCACTCACAGGGAAATGAATTGGTTCAGGGAAAACGGCTATACCATGATGAAACGTTCGGGAGTACTGGGAATGATTTCGCGGGCTAAAGAGACTATTGCTGTAGCAGGGACACATGGGAAAACCAGTGTATCTACCATGATCGCACATCTGCTGACACAAGCAGGGATTGGTTGTGATGCCTTTCTGGGCGGTATTTCAAAAAATTATCAGACCAATCTTTTACTTTCAGCTACTTCTGAATATCTTGTAGCAGAAGCAGATGAATACGATCGTTCCTTTTTACGTTTATACCCCGGTATAGCTGTCGTTACGGCCATTGATCCGGATCATCTGGACATATACGGTACTTACGAACAGCTCAGGGAAGCTTTTGATCAATTTGTCTCACAGATCAGAAAAGGCGGGATACTGGTTCATAAATACGGTCTGGAAATAAAAACAACCAAAGATATCGAGATATACACTTATTCACTGGATGATTCCCGTGCAGATTTCTATGCGGAAGGAGTACAAATTGAAAATGGTCGGTATTCGGTAAATGTACATACTCCGCATGGCAATATTCATTCTGTACATATCGGGGTTCCTGGAATGGTAAATGTTGAGAATAGTATTGTCGCATTAGCCATTGCAGCTTTGGTTGGCGCAGACCATGAGAAAATAAAAGCAGGGTTGGCCTCTTTTGAAGGCGTACAGCGTCGTTTTGATTACCAAATACGTAGAACTGATATGGTCTATATTGATGATTATGCACATCATCCGGAGGAATTACGGTTTACCATCGAATCAGTCAGGGAGTTATATCCGGGGAAACGGATCACAGGGATCTTTCAGCCGCATCTGTACAGTCGTACCCGTGATTTTGCTGATGGTTTTGCAAAAAGCCTTAGTTTATTGGATGAATTGATTTTGCTTGAAATATATCCGGCGCGCGAAGAGCCGATAGACGGTGTAAGTTCAGGAATAATATTCGAAAAAGTCTCTATCAATGAAAAGATCATGTGCACTAAAGGAGAAATCATTGATATTTTAGGAAAGCACCGGCCTGAAGTATTACTTACTTTAGGCGCCGGCGATATTGATACATTGGTAGTGCCCATTGAAAACCTGTTCAGTAAGGATGATGATAATTAAAATATAGTAATGAAGCGTTTGATCAATATCATATTCTGGGTCGCATTATTGGCTTATTACTTTGTTGCCATGAGCTTTGTCTCCCTGCAACGGGGTGAAGTGATATGCACATCCGTAAATGTGACCATTCTGGACAGTTTACGAAGCCATTTTGTAACTGTACATGATGTTGTTCAGATGATCGAACAATCGGCAAAAAAAGTGAAGGGGAAACCATTGGACAGTATCAATACACTGAAGCTAGAGCACCAGTTGGTACAACATGCGCCGGTACAACGTGCCGAAGTGTACAAAACAATCGATGGCACCCTGCATGTCAACATAGTTCAACGGAAACCGGTATTGCGTGTGATCAACCGCTTCGGAGAAAGTTATTACCTGGATGAAGAAGGGCAGGCTTTGAAACATTCAAACCGTTATAGTGCACATGTGCTGGTAGCCAACGGATATATCAATCAGCGTGCTCCCGGCAAAGAAACATTTAATGTCTGGAAGATGGAAAGTGAGCAAGGGAAGCGAATATTGATCCGGGAATTATTTGAACTGGCTCTGTGGATCAGTGATCATTCTTTCTGGAATGCACAAATCCAACAGGTGTATGTAAATGCGGATGGTGATTTTGAATTGATCCCAAGAGTCGGATCACATATCATTGTATTCGGCCGCTTCGACAAGGCAGATGAAAAATTTTCCAAGTTGGAGTCATTATATCGTAACGGATTGAATGTAAAAGGATGGAATACTTATGATGTCATCAACCTGAAATATGACGGACAAATTGTATGTACTCAGCGATAATATAAACATGTATAAAAATAATCTCAATAAATAATCATTATGGAAAACACACCTCAATATGTGGCCGCGATAGATGTCGGCACCACCAAGATTGTCACCCTGTTGGGGAAGCGCACAGAAAATAAGAAATTGGAAATCGTTGGTTTTTCACGTTCTGATTCGAAAGGAATTCGCCGGGGAGAAGTGCTCAATCCGGAAGAGGCATCCAATGTGGTAAAAGAAACTATTTTCGACCTGCAGCGCCGTACCGGGATCATATTCTCGGAAGTGTTTGTAGGTATAGCCGGGCAGCATATCCGGATATTAAAAAGCAGGAATTATATCAACCGGCCTGTTTATGAAGACAGTATCACCGTTGACGATATCAATCAACTGAAAAGTGATGCCAATAATATTGCTCTTGAGGAAGGTAAAGAGATCATTCATATTTTACCTCAAAGCTATATTGTCGATAATGAGACAGATATCTTTAATCCGGTAGGAATGCTGGGGAAACGTTTGGAAGCCAATTTTAATATTGTAGTGGGCAATATAGATTCCATTAAGAGGATCAGGAAGTGCATTCATAATGCCGGTCTTGATATTCGTGAAATCATACTTGAACCGTTGGCTTCTGCCGATGCCGTGCTCTATGATGAAGAACGTGAATCCGGAGTGGCTTTGGTAGATATCGGAGGGGGAACAACAGACATTGCCGTATTTTATGAAAACGTATTGCGTCACTCGGCTGTCATTCCTTTTGGCGGCTATGTCGTAACCAAGGATATCAAAGATGCCTGTGGCTTAGGCGAACAGGTTGCCGAAGAGGTGAAAGTGCAGTTTGGTATGGCATTGAGCGAAGCGGCTGATGAAAACAAAGTGATTGTCATCCCGGCTAAGGTACCGGGACGTGAACCCAAAGAAATTTCATTCCGCAACCTGGCACACATTATTCAGTCACGTATGGAAGAAATCATTGATGCCATCATGTTTCATATAGAAAATTCCGGCTGTGCAGATAAACTGGGTTCCGGTATTGTGATTACCGGTGGTGGTGCTATGTTAAAACATCTAAAACAGTTATTTCATTACCGTACAGGTATGGATGTCCGTATCGGTTATCCCGGGGAACAGCTGTCAGGTGATGCGGAAGCCATTAATGAGCCTCGCTATGCCACAGGGATCGGCCTGTTGATGAAAGGGTTCTGCCATATGGATGAATACCAATGGGAAATGGCAACCACCTTACAGGCGGAAAAGGAAGCACAAGAAGAACGGAAAAGGCAGGAACAGGAAATGGATAAGGAAGAAGTGATGGAAGAAGCAGATGTAAATGATTCGGGTTCGAAGATCAAAAAGCCCAGGAGAAAGATATCATTTGATGGATTTAAGGAAAGTATTATCGGGTATTTTAATGCAGAGCCGGATAGTGAAATGTAATCGGTAGATAAGGGACATGACCAGGCAAATGTATCAGATGCTGAAAAGCAATATTTATGTACAATTGATTAAGAGGATATTGGTTGTATATCTCTTATTTACATTGTGCCGTTTGGTATTTTACTGGTACAACTATGATCTGTACCAGGAACGGACATTTGCCCAGCTATGGACCATTTTTACCGGGGGATTGCTTTTTGACACAACAGCCATCCTTTATACCAACATACTGTATATTTTAATGTTCCTGATCCCGTTTAAATTCAGGTACAATAAAACATATCAGGGAGTTGCCAAATACCTGTATCTGATCACTAACGGCATTGCATTGGCTGCCAACTGTATTGATATTGTTTATTTCCGCTTTACCTTGCGACGGACGACTTTCGATATTTTCAGGGAGTTCTCTCATGGTGAGAAGATCGGGAATGTTTTTGCCAACGCTTTTATTGATCACTGGTACCTGGTGTTGTTCTTCATAGCTATCATCGTTCTGATGGTTTTTCTATATGGACGTCCGATTGAGAAGTCGTCCGTACTGATCAGAAATCCATTCATTTATTATCCGGCATGTCTGGTGGGAATGGCGTTAGGTGTTGGTATCGTGGTGATCGGACTGCGTGGAGGAGTACGTCACAGTACAAGGCCTATTACGCTGAGTAATGCCGGAGAGTACGTACAGGAACCTATTGACGTTCCTTTGGTATTGAATACCCCGTTCTCTATTTATAAAACCATAGAGCGGAGAGGAATGACTCCGTTAAAGTATTTTGATGACGAACAGGTGATGGAACGGATATATACACCGGTTCATATGCCTTCGGACAGCGTGGGGGCATTCAATCATATGAATGTGATGGTGATCATTCTGGAAAGTTTTGGTAAAGAACATTCCGGATTTTACAATAAAGAATTGGACGGCGGCACTTATCAGGGATATACTCCTTTTTTGGATTCACTGGCATCCCAAAGCCTTACATTTGAATTTTCATACGGGAACGGCTCAAAATCCATTGATGCTTTGGCTTCTACACTTGCTGGTATTCCGGCTATACCGCAACCATTTGTGTTATCTCCCCATTTTAATAATACCATCAGGGCGTTGCCTTTGCTCCTAAAAGAGAAAGGTTACGAAACAGCTTTCTTTTGCGGACAACCGAACAGCGCCATGGGTTTTTGGGCATTCTGTAAGCTGATGGGCTTTAACCGCCAGTTTGGAATGACCGAATATGGAAATAATGATGATTATGATGGCATATGGGGAATTTGGGATGAAGAGTTTTTACAGTTTACAGCAAAAGAAATGTCGGGATTATCCGAACCTTTTTTGAGTACTTTGTTTACCATCAGTTCCCATCATCCGTTTCGCGTTCCCGAACGTTATGAGAATGTATTTGAGCCCGGGCCGCTCCCGATCCATCGTTGTATCCGTTATACCGATTATTCGTTGAAACGGTTTTTTGAAACTGCTTCCCGGCAACCATGGTACAATCAGACATTATTTGTCCTGGTGGCCGACCACATCAATGGGATTGTCCATGATGAATACAAACCTACTCCGGAAATGTTTGCTATTCCCGTTATTTTTTACAAACCTGACGGAAGCCTGAAAGAATACAGGCATAGTGTTTCCCAACAGATTGACATCATGCCAACTGTATTGGGTCTTCTGAATTATGATCAACCCTACCTTTCTTTCGGTTTTGATGTGAACCGGACACAGGACAGGTTTGCGATTAATTATACCAATGGCTATTATCAGCTATATTCCGATAAATATGTATTGGTATTTGACGGAAAAGAAACTACCGGACTCTATCAGCTGAGGACAGATATGTCTCACAATTTTGCAGGAGAATTACCGGAAATTCAGGAAGAAATGGAACAGAAGGCAAAAGCCTTTCTTCAACAATATACTACCCGTATGGTAGAAAATCGTTTAACAGTAAAACCTTAAAACAAAAGATATGGAAATAGATGATTTGAACATAGGCTGGATAGAAAATAGATCATCCATTATAAAAGTGATCGGTGTCGGAGGCGGAGGTGGAAATGCCGTTTCGTATATGTACCGGCAGGGAATTCATAACGTTAATTTCGTAATATGTAATACCGATGCACAAGCATTAAAAGAAAGCCCGGTTCCTATAAAGATACAATTAGGGAAGGGCAGGACAGAAGGCCTTGGCGCCGGGAATAAACCGGAAGTAGGACGTGAAGCCGCATTGGACTCATTAGAAGAAATACGCGAAGTTCTGGACACGGGAACTAAAATGGTGTTTGTTACTGCAGGCATGGGCGGTGGAACAGGTACAGGCGCAGCACCTGTCATTGCCCGTATCGCTAAGGAAATGAACATTCTCACTGTGGCCATTGTAACCATTCCGTTCCGGTTTGAAGGACCGCAACGATTCAAGCAGGCCATTGAAGGGATCAATGAACTTAAGGAGCACGTTGATTCGTTGTTGATCATCAACAATGAAAAACTTCGTGAGATGTATGGTAACCTAAGGGTTTCCGAAGCATTTTCCAGAGCCGATGATGTGTTGACAATGGCGGCCAAGGGTATTGCCGAGCTGATCACACTTCCGGGAACGGTCAATGTTGACTTTGCCGATGTAAGTACGATCATGAGTAATGGTGGTATTACTGTGATGGGATCTGCAAAAGCCTCCGGAGAAAATCGTGCGCGTGAAGCGGTCGAAACAGCATTGAATTCGCCGCTACTCAATAACAACGATATTACGGGAGCACGTCATATTCTGTTGAATATTACATCAGGGGTGGGAGATAACGAAGTCTCCATGGATGAATTGATCGAGATTACCGATTATGTAACACGTTCGGCAAAGAGTTCATTAATGATTTGGGGTGCCGGAAATGATGAGAATCTGGGAGATGCGGTTACTGTCACCATTGTTGCCACTAATTTCCCTGTAAATTGTTTTCCTGAACTGGAATTGACCGGTAAACCAAACAGGGAAAAGATACAGGTGCAGATCGGTGATCAGGCGGAACTTTCTTCCGGAAAAGAAGATTTTCAGACGAATACCCAGAGCTCATATATTATCAAGGATAAGTCGACAGTGACACAAACCAAAATAGACTGGGAAATACCGGGGACTCAGGTGACAGATACTGTGGAACGTGTTCGTTCTGCACCTTCTATTGTTGATGAAAATGCCAATATTGATGAGTTGGAGAATGTTCCTGCCTACATCCGGAAGAAGGTTAAAATTGATAATCAGGCTCCCGGTTCGGAAAATGAGGTATCAAAGTATACATTAAGCTCGGATGAAGAAACCAATACGGTACGACTCAGAGATAACAACTCTTATTTGTATGATGTGGTAGATTAGAGGTCGGCATGATGCCTGTTTTGTGACCTTTTTTCAATCATATAATGTACTTATTTACTTTAATGTGAATAGTATCTTACTCTTTGATATTTCATTTTTTATCAGAGGTGTTTAGATATATTTCACTTTTACTGATTAGTTCATTATTAATGAAGTTGATGTATCTGTTAAGATAAGATCCTTTGGAAACATTATTTCATTATAAATAATTAGTGTTATGGTTGAAATAATATGCAAATAAGAAGAATGATTACTGAGGATGTGGCTTTAATAACTTTCTATGAGTATCTCATCTTGAATCACTGCACGTTTTTTAGCCTCAAAACGTTCTTTGTCAGCATTGGCTAATTCCCAGATAAGGAGAAATGCCAGCCTGGTCCTTTTCCATGCTCCGTTAAAATCGATCAGCTCATAATCATCAGTCGGCTTGTGGTAATCTTTATGTTCACCGCTTGTAAACATGATAGAGGGGACTCCTTTTTGTGCGAAATTATATTGGTCGGAACGACTGAAATAACGTTGGATGTCACCTGGGGAAGTGTATGTATAGTCCAGGGTTAATCTTAATGAATTCTTATTGATCTCTTCTACCAATCCGGTCAGGTTTCCACTCATTGTTTTGTGGTTCACCAGATATACATAATTATTGTCTCTGGTTTCGTAGTCATACGATACTCTCCCTACCATATCGATATTTACGCAGGCTATTGTTTTTTCAAGCGGATATAAAGGATGTTCCGCATAATATTGGGATCCGTACAGCCCTTTTTCTTCGGCAGCGGGAAAAAGGATAATAACAGAACGCCGGGGGCCTTTTCCTTCTTTTTTGGCTTTGGCTAAAACGGAAGCTATTTCCAGTACGGACGATACACCGGAAGCATTGTCGTCAGCACCATTATATACCGTATTATAAGGTTTCCCATCATGATCATGGTGTGCGGAAATGACCACGTATTCATCTTTCAGATCACTTCCTTCGATGAATCCTATGACATTATTTGCTTTCGCATCCAGGTATCTATTGTTTCCGTTAAATATAACAGTCTTGTCTATTTTTACCGATGGCGGTGCACCTGTTTTTTCAACTTCATAAGCGATCTGCTTTACCGTTTTTCCTGTAGGTTCCAGGATTTTATTCGCTAATCTTTCATTGACGAATAATTCAGGGATGCTTTCTTTTTCATCGCGAAATAGAATTTGTTTGTACGAATGGCTGGAATAGGTGCGGAAATCCTGTCTGACACGTATGATCACCTTAGGACGCTTTGCAGTAAGGTAATCTTCCGACTTCGGATGAATGGCATAGTTCAACCCGAATTTGTTTACCGGTTGGTCGTTCAGCATCATGATCACCTTTCCGCTAATATCAACGCTTTCGAAATCATTGTAGGTAGCAGAGTAGACCCCGTATCCGACAAATAACAGATGATCGGAACTGATGATAGTATCATGCATTATCATATTCTCATAAGAATAATCTTCCTGATAGTCAAAGTTATCCAAAAAAAAGCATTTATTCCCCTTTTCCCGGACTTTTGCTCCTATGTTCTGTATATAAGATCCGTTATTTCCGGCAGGAATCTTTTTGTCTTTCAGGTATTCTGAAATATAACTGACGGTCAGTTCACCGCCTTTTTCTCCGGTCCCACGCCCTTCAAATTCATCGGAAGCAAGTCTGGCCAAGGTAACTTTCATGTTGGATGAATCGATCAGTGAGGCATAGTGCAAGGCTGTTTTATCCTGACCAAAAACAACTATGGGAACAAGAAGAAATAATATGGAAATAATGTGTGTTTTCATTGGAGATTAAAACGTGAAATTAATATTCAATATTTGATGGTATCCATTTCTTAATGGTTTCCACCGGTATATTTTTTCTAACGGCATAATCAGTCAATTGATCTTCCGTGATCTTTCCCACAGAAAAATAATGACTTTGCGGATGGGCCAATATCAATCCGCTGACCGATGCGGCGGGTATCATTGAAAAGGATTCTGTCAGCTCTATCCCATATTTCCGGGCATTTAACAGATCAAACAATATTTCTTTTTCTGAGTGATCCGGACAGGCAGGGTAACCGTGGGCCGGTCGTATACCGGCATATTTTTCATTAAATAGCTCATCCGGGGAAAATACTTCATTGGGGGCATATCCCCAATATTTATGACGTATCTTAGCATGCATCAGTTCGGTAAAAGCTTCTGCCAGACGATCGGATAAAGTTTTTACCATGATCGCGTTATAATCATCATTGTTCGCTTCGTATTCCTTTACTAATTGGCTGACACCCAAACCGGCCGTTACAGCAAAGGCTCCAATATAATCCTTCAATCCGCTTTCTTTCGGTGCTATAAAATCTGACAGACAAAGATTCGGTTCTCCTTTCCGGAATGTCTGGTTCCTTAAATAATGAAAAATACACTTGATCTCGTCACGTGACTCGTTTGTATATACTTCAATATCGTCTCCGGAAGAATTAGCCGGAAATATGCCGAATACTCCATTGGCTGTAAGCTTTTTTTCAGCGATAATGGTGTCGAGCATCATATTAGCATCATCGTAAAGTTTACGCGCTTCTGTTCCGTTTTCAGGCTGGTCGAATATTTGAGGGAATTTCCCTTTTAACTGCCATGCTACGAAGAAGTAAGTCCAGTTAATATACTTGCGGATTTCTTCCAGCGGATAATCCCGCCATTCTTTAATGCCTTTGAATTGTGGGGAAACAGGAGGAGATGAAGTCCAGTCTATTTTCAACTGGTTTTTCCTTGCCTGCTTGATATTCAGCTTAGTTAACGTCGCAGCTGATTTTTCATAATTGATCTGAAGTTCCCGGTATTCCGTCCTGATATTTTCAACATAAGCAGGATCATTGGATAATAAAGAACTGGCTACAGCTACACTACGGGAGGCATCCCGTACATGTATAACAGGGTTTCTATATACAGGAGCCATCCGGATAGCCGTATGTATTTTGGATGTGGTTGCACCGCCGATCATCAAAGGCTGGGTAAGGCCGTTGCGCTCCATCTCACTGGCCACATGTATCATTTCATCTAGTGATGGTGTGATCAGTCCGCTCAATCCAACAATATCCACTTTATGTTCACGGGCGGCAGATATGATTTTTTCGCAGGGGACCATTACTCCCAGGTCAATGATCTCATAATTGTTACAGGCCAGTACCACGCCTACAATATTTTTTCCGATATCGTGCACATCTCCTTTCACAGTCGCTAATAGTATTTTTCCCGCGGATTCTATATTTCCAGATTCCGCCTTTTCGGCTTCGATGAAAGGTTGCAGATAAGCCACCGCACGTTTCATTACCCGGGCGGTTTTCACAACTTGAGGTAAAAACATTTTCCCAGAACCGAAAAGGTCTCCGACTTCATTCAGCGCATCCATCAAAGGTCCTTCAATAATGGACAGAACAGGAGAGTATGCATGACGTGCTTCCTCCATATCGGTTTCAATGTAGTCGATGATCCCTTTGATCAATGAATGCCTGATCCTCTGATCCAAAGGGAATGTCCGCCATTCGTCGATATGATGTGTGCTGCTACTGTTTGTATTACCTTTAAAAATATCGGCCATTTCCAGCAACCGTTCGGTAGCATCCGGTCTCCGGTTTAAAATCAAATCTTCAAGCGCTATAAGCAGATTCTCGGGAATCTCATCGTATACAGGTAATGTTCCTGCATTTACAATACCCATATCCAGTCCCTTACGAATAGCATGGTATAAAAATACCGAATGCATGGCTTCCCTCAGGTAATTATTTCCGCGAAAAGCAAAAGATAGATTACTGATCCCACCGCTGACCCGAGCATGTGGCAGGTGGGTTTTGATCCAATGAACTGCTTCCAGGAAATCTACTGCAAAATTGTTGTGTTCTTCTATTCCCGTACCAATAGTTAAAATATTAGGATCGAAAATAATATCGCTGGCCGGAAACCCGACCTCTTTTGTGAGAATATGATAGGCACGCGAGCATATTTCGATGCGGCGTTGGTAATCAGTGGCTTGCCCCTGTTCGTCAAAGGCCATAACTATTACTGCGGCACCATAATTGTGTATCAGTTTTGCCTTTTCGCGAAAAGCATCTTCTCCTTCTTTTAAACTGATCGAATTAACCATTGATTTTCCCTGCAGGCATTTTAACCCTGCCTCCAGCACCTCCCATTTCGATGAATCTACCATCACCGGAAGGCGGGCAATATCCGGTTCAGAAGCCAACAGGTTAAGAAATTTAATCATCGATGCTTTTGCATCCAGCATGGCATCGTCCATATTTACATCAATGACCTGGGCTCCTGTTTCAGCCTGGACTCTTGCAATCGCCAATGCTTCTTCAAATTTTTCTTCACGGATTAATCGTGCAAATTTCATGGAACCGGCTACATTGCATCTTTCTCCAATATTCATGAAGTTGGTGGTTTCATCAACCACCAGTGGCTCTAACCCTGATAGCAATAAAGAAGTTGATCTTGAAGGTATGGAACGGGGGGGTACTCCGTCTGCCAGACTTGCGAAAAGTCCGATGTGCATAGGTGTCGTGCCGCAGCATCCTCCGACAATATTGACCAATCGTTGATCGATGAAACCTTTGATGATCGATGCCATTTCCTCCGGAGATTGGTCATAACTCCCGAATTGATTAGGTAATCCGGCATTGGGATGTACACTTACCCTGAATGGAGCCTTACGGGATAACTCTTTAAGGTATGGTTTCATTTGTTCCGCACCAAGGGCACAATTGATCCCGATACTCATCAGGTCGAAATGCATCACGGAATAGAGAAATGCATCGATTGTCTGTCCGGATAAGGTACGGCCGCTGGCATCTGTAATGGTGGCTGATACCATTACCGGAAGTTGCACAGATCGTTCCGAAAACACGCGATCGATGGCAAATAGTGCGGCCTTCACATTCAGCGTGTCAAAAACCGTTTCGCACAAAAGTATATCGGCGCCACCATCCAGTAATCCCTTTGTCTGTTCCGTATAAATGTCGACAAGATCATCAAAAGTAACTGCCCGGTATGCAGGATCATTTACATTAGGTGACATGGATGCCGATTTTCCGAGAGGGCCCAGTGTGCCGGCGACAAAACGGGGCTTATCAGGTGTCGAATATTGTAAGGCTACGGATCTGGCTATGGTAACACTTTCCTTATTCAATTCATAGGCGATATTCCCGAGTTGATAGTCTTCCTGGGATAATCGATTGGAATTAAATGTATTGGCTGTAATGATGTCTGCTCCTGCTTCCAGGTATTGTTTGTGGATATTTTGTATCAGACCGGGCTGGGTCAGGGATAGTAGGTCGTTGTTGCCACGAAGGTCGACAGGATGATCCATGAAACGTTCTCCGCGAAAATCTTTTTCTGTCAGCCCCAATGGTTGGATCATAGTGCCCATAGCACCGTCCAGGATCAAAATCTTCCTGGAAAGAATGGAATCTATAAGATGTTTTTTTGACTTCATTTTACGAATTTAGATGATACCATTCCGATATCTGTTTGAGATTCTACAATAAATATTCCAGGATCCAGATTAACCGTTTCTTCAACCAACAATTCATAAGCATCATTTTCTATGACATATGCCGTATGTTCATAAATTGATTGGCCGGTTACGGAAAGAATGCGAATGTTGACATTTCCATGCCTGGCAGGAGATAACCTTATGGTAAGCTTATTGCTGAATGGATCAGGGAAAATAGACATTTTATATGAAAGCCCGGAAGAGGATGTAGTATTTTCCGGGATCAGTTTTGCAAAATCGGGGATGCCGTATCCATATAAAGAATCAGGATGGTTGTAGCGATCTGCAGATTCTTTCACCATTTGAATGATTTCCATGTTGTTTTTATCGGGGTGTGCCTGCCATAAACAGGCCATGAATCCGGCCAATAAAGGGGTTGAGTACGATGTTCCGTTACCTGAATTGATTTGTCCCATAGATCCCTGATAAGCAGTAGTCTTACCCATAGCGGTAAGATCGGGTTTGATACGTCCGTCAGCAGTCGGACCTATGGAACTGAAAGATGCATATTTTCCCTGCCGGTCTACGGCACCGATAGTAAGTATGCTGTCTGCATCGCCCGGAACAGATACGTATCTCCAGGACCTGTCCCCGTCATTTCCGGCGCTCAGGCAAACAATGATACCTCTGGCAGATGCCATTGTGGCGGCATAGGAAGCCCGCGTTGTACGGCCGTCCAGATCTGTCCATACATGATTCTGTAGAGTGTCGTCGAATATAGAATATCCTAATGAGGTGGAAACCAGATCCACACCAATACTATCAGCAAATTCGACGGCACTTATCCAATTATCTTCCTCTACCAGATATTCGGTTCCGATCTCTTCCGAACGCAATAACAGATAATCCGCATCGGGTGCAGAACCAACCATTCGCCCCGGAAGATCAGCTGCAATTATGGAAAGCACATTGGATCCATGATTGTTTTGTCCGAATATATCCTCGTGGATGGTGAAATTTTTAAGCCGGACAAGGCGATCTTCATGATGCATCCTGTCAAATCCCGAAAGAAGGTCTACATTGTAAAATCCTCCGTCTATTACAGCTATTAACATCCCTTTTCCCCGATATCCACTATTATGAAGCACATGCCCCCCTAGCATTCCTATCTGGGTGGTGGCTTTTCCGTAGTAATCATCAGATGCACCATACAATGTTTGTAGTCCTCCACTTTGAAAAAAAGACGAAAAGATAGATTCCAGGTCAATTTCTGTATTTTCCCGATGATCACCATTCTTTTTTTTCCCGGGGGTGAGCCTGTTTTTCTTTACAAAAGAAATTCCGTCTAATAGTCCAAGGTCTTTCTCATCGCATTTAACAACAATTGAATTAAACCATTTGGACACATTCAGTACTTTCATTCCTAACTTTGAAATGCTATCAATATAGTATTGACTCACAGGTAGATCTTTTTGTGTAAGGTGTATATTTTGTTTTTTACGACGTTCAATTGCACGATCCGAGAGAAAATCGCCGGGACGATCTACCGTATATACGTTGTGGGATTTGTCTGTAAACTCTACGCGATATCTTCCCGGAGCTACCTTTATCTGGGCTGTCAGGTCCACTGTAAATACCAGTGTAATGGTCAATATTATCCGTAGTATATAAAAAATCATCCGATACATAATTCAGGCTCCAAAGTTATAGTATTTATCCCATATGATAATTATTATAATTAATTTTGAAAATGTTTAAGATTATATGACATTTTATTTTATTATTGATTTAAAGAGTTGTTCAAGACTTTGATAATCAAAATAAAAAAATGGGTGTCTGCTATCTGTAAGTAAAGATTTATTTCATATTTATAAACATTTTTCCAAAAAATACGTATTATTTTATATAATTATCAAATGAGATATGAAGCATTTATATTTTTTTGTATCCTTTTTTCTTTTGACACATCTGGCCATAGATATGAAAGCTCAGAATGAAAATACATCTATTACAGAACGGAATTTGTTGAAAAGGGAAAAAGATTCACGGAAAACAAAAGAAAAACCGGAAAGACAACTGTTCGTAAGAAAAACCACTTTGCCTATCGATAAGAGTCGTAAAACAAATGGAAATTGGCAGAATTATGCGACCTCATTTGATGAAAGCAACCATCTGGGCTCCTCTCAGTCATCTCCAATAATTATTGAAACAGCAGGGCATTTAGCTTTTTTGGCAAAACAGGTCAACGCAGGAAATAATTATGCCGGAAAATATATCAGGTTGAATGCCGATATTGATTTGAAAGATTATGAATGGCTGCCCATTGGTATCTTCGGAGATGATTATCAGGACCATTCGAAACGTTTTTGTGGTCATTTCGATGGAAATAATCATAAAATAAGAGGTCTGACTATTCCTAAAGGTGAAAATTACCAGGGTTTTTTTGGAGTCTGTGGAGAGGGCGCGTTCATTGAAAACTTATCTGTTACTGACTGCTATGTAAGGGGAAAGATGATTGTTGGCGGCCTGGTCGGAGAATTGATCAATGGAACGATCAGGAATTGCAGTGTGACAGGAACGGTAGGAGGAACCAAGGAATGTGTTGGCGGACTCATAGGGATCAATAACGGAATAATTATCAAAAGCAGTACTTCTGTTTTGGTATACGGTAATAGTAACGATACCGGTGGTTTAGCCGGAGCAAACGGAGACAGGATGATGGGAACCATTGATCATTGTTATGCTACCGAGAAAGTATCCGGATATTACAATGTAGGCGGCCTGGTTGGTCGTAACAATAACCTGATCGTTAATTCCTATGCCATAGGAAATGTCTCCGGTGAAGAATGGGTTGGCGGTTTGGTCGGATGGACGGATCATGGAAAAATCAATGATTGTCATGCTACCGGAAACGTTACGGGATTTTTTGATATTGGCGGCCTGGTCGGATTTAACGGATACCAGCAAAGTACTGTGGAAATCAATAATTGTTACGCAAGAGGAGAAGTAACAGGATTTGGCCTGAGGAATTATTGTATTGGCGGCCTGGTCGGTTATTCCGGGGGTATCATTAATAATTCTTATGCTTCCGGTGATGTCAGAGGCGAGGAATCTATCGGCGGATTGATCGGAGAACATGGAGGTAAAACTTATGGGAGTCATGCCCGTGGAAAGGTGATTGGTTATTATGATATTGGTGGCCTGATCGGTTTTAACGGTTTTCCGGGAACACCGACATCCGTTGAAAATTGTTATGCAACCGGAGGAGTATCCGGTTACGGAACATTTAGTTACGCTATTGGCGGTTTGGCAGGATATTCCGGGGGACTCATCAAACAATGCTATGCGGAAGGACCTGTCTCGGGTGAAGTCTCTATTGGTGGCCTGGTTGGAGAACATGGCGGAACAATAATGAATAGTTTCGCATATGGAAATGTGGTTGCCAAAGGAGAAGCAGGTGGGCTGATCGGATGGAACTGGGCAAAAGTAGAATCATGCTATTCAGCAGGCAATGTGTCTGCGAACTATGATACCGGAGGATTGATCGGTAGGAATGAAGATTCGGAAACCGTTATCGTCCTCTGTTATTTCGATGCCGAAAGGACCGGCCAATCCAGTGGCATAGGGGCTGATAACAATAACCAATCCGGTAATGTCCGACCCATAAGAAGTGAGGAGTTTACTGATAATTCACTACCGGAAGGATTCAATAATGATATCTGGGAATCCATGGGAAATAATTATTTTCGGCTGAAAACCATCAATGATACAGACAAAAGATAATTCCATTCAGGTGATTTCTGTTTACAGGTCATTTTAATTCTCATTCAAAAAGAATTAACTTTGTCACCCTGTTAAACGATATCAGAATTTATTTTGTCCATACATCACAATATAGGAGATATTGATATTGAACAGTCAGTATTGACAGTTGGTAGTTTTGACGGCGTACACTGTGGTCATCGCGTATTACTTCAACGTGTCATTGATCTTGCAAAAGAGAATGGTTGCCGTTCATTGGTTGTCACTTTTTGGCCACATCCGCGGACAGTACTGGATACAAACGGAACAACATCTCTTTTACTTAATACTCTGGATGAAAAAATAGAATTACTAACCCGGACAGGCATAGATGATGTATTGGTACTTCCTTTTGACATGCATTTAGCACAGATGTCCGCATCCGGCTTTATTGAGGAGATCATTGCCGGAAAACTCAAGGCACGGGTTCTTGTTGTCGGGGAAGATCATCATTTTGGAAAGGGTAGGAGCGGTAATGCTTCCAGCTTATCTGCAATGAAAATGAATGATATGAAGATTGAAGTGGTAAAACTCAAAAAGCTCGATCAGAAAATCAGTTCTTCTTTTATCAGGAAATCATTGCTTTCAGGAGATCTGCCTTTGGCCAATAAAATGTTAGGCTATGATTACCGGATCTCAGGGAAAGTAATTCATGGAAATCAATTAGGACGTACCATAGGATTCCCTACAGCGAATATTGAGGTGCCCGGTTACAAGCTTCTTCCAAAAGATGGGGTCTATCGTGTTGAAGTAAGACCGGATCGATCCCGTTCATTACCATACCTTGGAATGATGTACATTGGGAAACGTCCGGTATTGAAAGAAAAAGATACGTTACGGCATATTGAAGTAAATATCTTTGATTTTAATGAACAGATTTACGGAACGGATATTGTTCTTTCATTGACTCACCGGATAAGGGACGATATAAATTTTAATAATATACATCAGTTGGCACAACAATTGAATCAGGATAAACAAACCATTTTAAATATTTAATAAAGAAAATGACTCAATACAAAGTAGCAGACATCACTTTAGCCGATTTCGGGCGAAAGGAAATCGAAATTGCCGAGAAAGAAATGCCCGGACTGATGGCTATCCGGAAACAATATACATCCCAACAGCCATTGAAAGGAGCCAGAATTACCGGTTCATTACATATGACGATACAAACTGCCGTACTCATTGAAACATTGGTGGCTTTGGGTGCCGAAGTTCGTTGGGCAAGTTGTAATATTTTCTCTACCCAGGATCATGCAGCTGCAGCCATTGCCGCGGCAGGAATACCCGTGTTCGCATGGAAAGGAGAAACCCTGGAGGAATATTGGTGGTGTACCGAACAGGCGCTTACTTTTGACGGAGGCTTAGGTCCTAACCTGATCGTAGACGATGGTGGGGATGCAACCCTTTTGATCCATTGGGGATACAAAGCAGAAAATGATCCGAAAAGTATTGAAAGAACAGCCGGAAATAAAGAAGAAGAAGTGATTCTCAATTTGTTAAAAGAGACATTGGCAAAAGATTCCGGTAAATGGCACCGGGTAGTAAAAGATATGCGCGGCGTATCTGAAGAAACGACTACCGGAGTACATCGCTTGTATCAGATGAAAGAACGTGGAGAATTACTTTTCCCGGCCATTAACGTAAATGATTCTGTGACCAAATCAAAATTCGATAATCTGTATGGATGTCGTGAATCATTGGCTGATGGGATCAAAAGGGCTACGGACGTGATGATTGCCGGAAAAGTCGTGGTCGTATTAGGATACGGTGATGTGGGAAAAGGTTGTGCTAAATCAATGCGCGCTTACGGCGCACGTACCATAGTAACGGAAATTGATCCTATCTGTGCGTTACAGGCGGCTATGGAGGGATTTGAAGTAACCACCATGGAAGAGGCTGTGAAAGAAGGTAATATCTTTGTCACTACTACCGGAAACAAGGATGTGATCACTATTGAGCATATCGCAGCCATGAAAGACCAGGCTATTGTATGTAATATCGGGCATTTTGACAATGAAATACAGGTAGATAAACTGGAAAACTATCCTGGAATAAAGAAAATCAATATCAAGCCCCAGGTGGATAAATATATTTTTCCCGATGAACATGCTATCTTCCTGCTTGCTGAAGGACGACTTGTTAATCTGGGTTGTGCCACAGGTCATCCATCTTTTGTGATGAGTAATTCGTTTAGCAACCAAACACTTGCGCAGCTTGATTTATGGAAAAACCAATATGAAGTTGATGTATACCGGTTATCGAAAAAATTGGATGAAGAAGTAGCCCGGCTCCATCTGGATCAGTTGGGGGTTAAATTAACCAAACTATCCAAAGAACAAGCCGATTATATTGGCGTTTCGACTGAAGGACCCTATAAACCGGAACATTACAGGTATTAAATCTTAAATCCGGAAAAATAGCCTCACTTATGTCATTTGTAATATTTTGATATCCTAAGTGAGGATTAATAGTTGTTACAATTAAAACCTGATAAGAATTCTTAAAAAACGAATTCTTATCAGGTTTTTCATAATTAACAGTTTATTGTAGCACGTGTTACAAGTACGCGATCTTTGGTTGCAAACTATGCTGAACGTGAAATGGTTATATTATTTAATTGTAACACGATCCTTGTTATATTTTGGCAAGGCCGCCTTCTGCCGTCTCCTTATAGAGGCTTGGAAGGTCGTGACCCGTCTGTTTCATTACAGCTACAACACGATCGAAGCTCACGCGATGGATACCATCGGAGAAGGTAGCGTAGATATTTGCATCCAGGGCCCGCGCTGCGGCATATGCGTTGCGTTCGATGCATGGTATCTGGACAAGGCCGCAAACAGGGTCGCAGGTGAGCCCTAAATGATGTTCAAGTCCCATTTCAGCTGCATATTCGATCTGGGCGGGTGTGCCTCCGAAAAGCTGGCATGCTGCCGCTGCAGCCATGGCACATGCTACGCCGACCTCGCCCTGGCAGCCGACTTCGGCGCCTGAGATCGAAGCATTCGTTTTTACGATATTGCCGAAAAGCCCTGCCGTGGCCAATGCACGTAGTATCCTGATGTCGCTGAAATCACGGCTTTTTTTGAGATGGTAAAGTACCGCAGGAATTACTCCTGAAGATCCGCATGTGGGTGCGGTAACGATGATGCCTCCTGCCGCGTTTTCTTCCGAGGTGGCAAGTGCATAGGAATAAACCAGTCCCCTATTGCGCATGGAGTCTGTATAGCCTTTGGCCTTAACATGGTAAGTGGCGGCTTTACGCTTTACGCCAAGGCCTCCGGGAAGTACTCCCTCCTCCTCCAACCCCCGTTCTATCGCTGATTTCATTGCATCCCATACTTCAGAAAGGTAATCCCGGATATCACTGCCTTCATATTTTTCCACATATTCCCAGTAATTGATCCCTTCTTCTTCGCAAAAATTCAGGATCTCGGCTATCGTGCTCAATGGATAAATATCTTCTGCAGTTTCGGTTTTTGTCTTTTCTCCTTCCGACAATTTTCCTCCTCCTACACTGTAAACAGTCCATTCGTCAGTGAGCTTGCCCTCGGCGTCGAAAGCCTTGAAGAGCATTCCATTGGGGTGGAAAGGAAGCCTGATACCCGGTTCCCAGACTATTTCCGTGTTAGCCGCCGGGGAAAGCACGTCCAGTATCGCTTTATCAGTAAGGTGCCCACGGCCTGTGGCCGCCAGCGAACCATAGAGGGTGACCTGAAATTGTGCTGCACCGCAGTTTTTCTCCAGAAAGATCTCCGAAGCTTTTTTTGGCCCCATCGTATGACTGCTGGACGGGCCATTCCCTATTTTGAATATTTGCTTTATGGATTCCATGATCAATATTTTGACTTTTTGTTATCTCTTTCCTCCGGATGCCGGAATACAAATATAGTGAAAGGTGAGAGCAATTGTAGAAAGCTTGCTTTCGAAAGATTGCCGAGCCGCATCCTATATTCTACAAATATAGTGAAATGGCATTACTCATAATTGAAGAAAATGATTTAAAGCAGCTGGTATCCACCCGGTCCAGACCATTTGACACGCATGCTGTATGATTATTTGCACCGATTTTATGAATTAACAATTCAATAACGCCGATAATTGTTTTTGCACATTTGCAGCGTTATCAAAAAGTATGGTTTCAAATCCCAGGTCTTCAGCAGCGTTTATGTTACCAGGGTTGTCATCAATAAAGACAGATTCTCCGGCATTTAGCATATAGCGGTTAAGCAATACTTCATATATCCGTTTGTCCGGTTTGATTAGCTTTTCTTCTCCGGAAACGACAATCCCGTCAAACAATTTGAAAAAATCATACTTCTGGTAGGCTATAGTTATCGTTTCTGTCGACCAGTTTGTCAACCCAAAAACACGATATCCCTGATTTTTTACGTTGCGAAGTATCTCTACGCTTTCAGGTATTTCAGATTTTAGCATATCTTCCCATCTATCCATAAACATTTGGATCGCTTCATGATATTCCGAATGCTGAGATTGCAACAGGCGGATGCCTTCGGCAAAGGAGCGTCCCCTGTCCTGTTCCGCATTCCATTCTTCGGTGTAGACATTCGTAAGGAAATATTCCATTTCTTTTTCGTCCTCAAAGAAAGTACGATATAAATATCTCGGGTTCCAATCCAATAATACTCCACCAAAATCAAACACTATATTTTTTATCTTTTTCATTGTCTACTCTGTTATTTCTACATAATTTCCTTCCGGATCCAAAACAGCACTTTCGTAATATCCATCTCCTGTTGTTCTTGGTTCACTCGCTATAGTATATCCATCTTTGCGTAATCTTTCCGTAAGAATGTCTACAATTTCTTTCCCGCCTACTGAAATTGCGAAATGTGCTAATCCTTTCAGATTTCCCCGACTAACCGGATTTGCTATATCTGGAATATGCATCAATTCGATACGGGTTTTATCTTCTCCAAAAGACAGGAAATAAGATGCAAAATTCCTTTTAGGGTTTACATACTTATCGTTACATCCAATACTAAAATATTTAAGATAGAATTGGCGCATAACTTCAATATCGTCCACCCAGATTGCTAAATGTTCGATTTTCATTTTTTTACTACTTTAAAATTTATATTCTTAACTTTATACAAAAGCAGGTATTAGGAGTGAGGCATGAAATGACGCGCGTCATTTTCGATCAATCCAAATTAACGGATCATTAGCCGATACACATTGGTTTCCCTTTTCTCAAAGCCTACTTTGTGATAAAGTTTATTAGCGGCCACCCGCTCGGGCATCGATGTCAGGTTGATACTCGAAATATCTAATGTTTTAGCAAAATCAATAGCATGGATGAGTAGCTTTTCGCCGACCTGTTGTCCGCGAGCTTCCTTATCTACTATTACATCCTCTATCCATGCCTTCGCCCCTAAGGGCGATTCTGCAACCAGAAGAGTCAATGTGGCAATGATATCAGGATTACGTGCGATAAACAGGTAACTCCCTTTTCTACTTACTATCCTCTCCAGGTTTACGCGACCGGGAATCTTACCATCCGGAGAAAGTTGAAGCATAAGCCGTGATAACGCATCGACTATCTCCGCATTTATTTCTTTTACCTGTTCGATCACCAGCATTATCGGTTAATATTTAATGAAATGTAAGCTATATTATTGATGCAGACGATTTTCAACTTATTATCAGATTACAACTCCAATAATTCCAGAAAACGTCCTATGTGATACCCGTCCATCAAACCATGATGACAGGTGATTGAAACAGGCATCATCAGCCTGTCTTTTTCGCTAAAGAATTTTCCTGTCGAAATTTTAGGAACACTATCGCCTGATCGCATGTTGGAAGGATGCTTCATATCTGTGAAAGAAAACCATGGCACGGCAGAGTAATGTATGGCGTTGGGATGATATACATCGCTTTTGTTCAGCCCTTTGGTCTGTTGCAGACGTTTTATCTCGGCTTTTGCCTTTTGTACGAAAATATATTCATCGGCATCATACCCAAAGGAAGCAAAAGAAAATGTGTGGTCTGCTCTTCCAACAGTACCTTCGGGTATGAGACTATCATAACAAACTACATCATCGCCTTCTATGCGGTAACGGAATTCTTCTACTTTGCTGGCTGCGGTGGTTATGCGATGTACTACGAGTAAAGAAAACGGTAATCCTCTCTTTTTTGCATGTTGATATGTATTGGTACAATCCACATTGACGGTAACACCGAAGAACGGGTCGTCAAAAGCGCTGAAATGTTCAAAGTGCTCTTTACGATTCCATGTGGCTTTATCTATTATTTTTTCAATCTGATTCATTGGGTGTCATTAATTCATAACCCTGCAAAGTTAATATCTAAAAAAGTGATTTGTTTGGTGCACCTTCTTTTTTGTACCCAAAAATCTTTTTAGAGCATTTGATTAGCCAATACAAGCCCGATTACTTCTTTTCTTCCGGCCAGATGTCTGCCAATACGATCATAAGCACTTGCATTTCTTACCCGATCTGTTGAATTATTGTTTATAGGAATATTTGTACCATGTGCTACTATTTCAGGATCAGCTCCAAATGCATTTCATACTTGTGAAAGAAAATGAGATGCATTTCTATTTCCATGTCCGGCATCTGCATAATCTAATCAATACCCATAATAGTCTCTTTCCTGATTGGGTTGCAGTGAAATGTTTTAAAATTGAAATATTATGTCACGTGTTACAACTTAGCAAAGCAGTTTCACCAAAGGTAAACGCGCGCAATCCTGATATTTCGACGTCGTTGCGAATTACGCAGAACAGGAAGTCTCAGGATTTTTTTAACGAAAAATAAGGCCGTTTTTATTTCATCAGCCGCTTCCATTCCGGGTGTTTCCGGATGTAATCAACTACAAACGGACATAAGGGGATCAACCGAAACCCCTGTTGTTCAATATCACAAAGCGTTTTTTCCGTCAGTAGAGAAGCGATTCCTTTTCCCTCAATCGCAGGGGGTACTTCTGTATGTGTCAGGTATACCTCTCCATTGGTTGACCTCATATATTCTATTCTGGGAACATAATCATCAATATGAAATTCATACTGGCGTTCTTCTGTGTTGTTGATTAATTCATAATCCTTTTTCATATGCCTTAAATAATTTCTATGTATGTAAAATTACATAATGTTACACTTGATTATACGGATATATTCGATGTATGTTATATTTTTATGCTTTCATTTTTTATATTCAAAATATAAAACGATCTTTATATCGATAAAACGAACGCTTTTATGAAAAAATGTTTTCATAAAAGCGCCGCTTTTGGAGATTACCATGAACAACGAAATTGAACATATAAGGACTGAAGTAAGGAAATTCTTTAACCAGGATAATAAACTAAATGTAACTCATCTGGACTATTCCGAAAACGGATTGTATTATTACACGAAAGAACTATATAAACAGGACGCTCCGGATAAAAACTGGATTGTTTGTAAAGTGATTATCCGGGATAGGAAAACGGATGAGAAAATCATGGAATATATCACCAATTTTGAAGATAAATACATTTGCGCCTGCTGGATCTCAAAGAACGGGAATGATTATTTGTTTCTTCCTGAAGCTTTAGAAGGGCAATCTGTGGTTGACATTTCCCAAAGGCAACTATATAGCTTCTATTCGCAGGAGGATACTTTCACCTGGAAAAGTATTTACCCGTCTATGGACAGGAATAAAATTGCAGTTGATGGGTTTTTGAACGATGGTACCAATGAACTCCGTGTATATGATATAGCCGATGTGACTCAACTCCCTTACCGCCTTCTATACAAGGAGACCAATTTCATTCATGAGGCTGGCTGCAGTTTTGAACTTTGGGAGAATAACAATACCATTGTTTTTTGTCAAAAAGGGAGAAATCTGACCAGGGTAAAAGTATGAACTTTACAGAAATAAATTACTGATTCTGAAAATATATCTTTTGATTAGCGGTTAACCGAACCAGTTGCGTTTGCGGTTACTCATATTTCCGAGCGTGTCGATGCAGATGTTCACATCATCCACTACCTGGAAATCGAACATTCCTACACAGATAAAGTCAGCACCATTCTCAAAAGCCCATTTAAACCCGTCTCTAGGATGAATAGCTCCTGCAGCCAATACTTTAAACCCGATCACCGGAACTTTTGTACGGTTCACAAATTCCACGGTACGATCCGGGAACGGACAGAAACAGTTATCATGAAACATATTGTGATCCAGGTGAAGCTTCCCGTCTACTTCGAATGGTTGCCTGTTTTCCCGGGGATGTGCAGACCAATAGTTATCATGGTGCATGGTCTTCATGTAAAAATCGGGAATGATGCCGTTCTCTTCACAGGTAATGAATGAATCGATAGTATGTGCCCCCATTCCGGCGAGATATCCTTCTCCCCTGATCCGGTCCATCATTTTTCCAATGACATCCAACCGGCCATCCCTGACCAGCCAGTCGCACCAGTTCCCCTGAAGCTGTATCAGGTCCATTCCGCTATCGATGGCTTTTGTTACATTATCGTAAATATCTTCGTTCTTTTCATCGATTCCCACCTGAACCGTCACTTTGATCTTACTCCCGGTCATCTGCTTGTATTTTTGCATGACAGACATGGTCGGATAACCGATATTAATGGCATTGACACCGGCTTTTTCGCACAGCATCAGGGTCTCGAATATCTTTTTTTCCGTATTATAGGCTTTAAATAGGCTACCGGCATATATTAAATCACGGGCATGTGCCCAGCCTCCAATCAGGTTTCCTCCCATGATCAACCGGCTGATCTCAAAATTTCCTAATTTTCCTTTGGGCAGTTCTCCCTTCAACTCCCCCAATGCCACCTGGTTAATCTGAATAGTGGCTCCGGTAGACGCATCGATCCCATAGACCTTATTGCTCTTATAGGCTCCCCATCCAACCAGACCCAGTAGTGGGAGCGTTGCCAGATCCTTCAATATTTCCCGTCTTGTATTTACGGCCGAATCATCGGTTTTTCCCGTTTTTGGGATATGCTTCTCCCTGGAAGTAATTGCTTTTTTCCCTTTCAGGAAACGGATCAGGTGATCGATACCATATCCTTTTTCTTTGTAAAAGAAAAGGAAAATAAGTACTACAGCTTCCAGGAATATCTTATCGACAATATAGACATTTCCGTCACGGAATCCGAGTAAAGAGACTCCGAACGGAGGATATGCAAAATAATACAAGGTAAGCAGAAATGTCCCGCAAAGGGAGGCCCATTTCGACCAAAAGCCGATAAACAAGGCTAATCCTATGAGGATCAGTCCAGAGATATTGAGAAAATCAACAATCTCCAGCCTCGCCGGGGAAGCTGCCAGCCAGTGGTAGAATCCTGAAAGAAACCCGAATGTACTGTTTAAAAATGATTCCGATGTCCAGTCTGCAAATAATTTTGTCAACCCCTCATAGAGGAAATGCCAGCCCACAGCCATCCTCAGGATTGTAACCAGTATTTTCATACTATTGTTAAGTTAAAGATTGTCTGATATTTTTTCCGTGCTAATATAATTAAAAAAGAGATATCGCCTGTGCAATATCCCTTTTATCAAAAACAACAATATTTTTTCCTGCTATTTAACAAAAACTTTAAATGCCCGGTAACCGTAAATTCCTATTACGATAAAGCAGATAAACGGCAGAAAAAATGATATCCTGACCGCTGGCATGGAAAATATCGTACCCATATCGATAATAGCACCCTGTAGCGGAGGCATGACGGATCCGCCCAATATGGCCATGATTAATCCGGCGGCACCAAACTTGGCATCATCACCCAGTCCGCGTAATGCAATTCCATAAATGGTAGGGAACATCAATGACATGCAGGCAGAGATTCCCACCAGGCAATAAAGGCCTGTCATTCCTTTGATGAAGATAGTACCCAGCGTAAATACTCCTCCCGCAATGGCAAACATCATCAACATCTTACCCGGAGTTAGATATTTCATCAGATAAGTGGAGATAAAACGACTGCAGATAAATATTAACATGGCAACGATATTGTACCCCTGGGCTGTTTTCGCATCCATTCCCAATTCCATGGTGGCATAATGGATGATAAATGTCCAGCACATGATCTGTACACCCACATAAAAGAACTGGGCAATCACCCCTTCATAATACCGTTTGTTTTTGATCAGCCGTTTCAAAGTCTGTCCTACGGTAATCGTATGATCCTGATCCTGTTTCTTCGGCATCTTGGCAAAATAGATGACCAAAAATACCGCAATGATGATCAATGATAACAGGATATACGGGTAGCTGATGGTCGAAAGGTCTGCTGCCGTTACATTGTGTAACTCTTCAGGTGACATCTGTGCACGTTCTGCTGCACTTGCCGCATGTAAATTAGCCAGGATCATTCTCTGCGCTACGAGCATACCCAATATGGAACCTATCGGATTGAACGACTGTGCAAAATTCAGTCGTCTGGTGGAAGTCTCTTCCGTTCCCATCGAAAGAATATACGGATTAGCACTTGTTTCCAGAAAGGACAGACCACAGGTCATAATGAAATAAGCCATCAGGTATGGCCAGAACATCATCATTTTGCTGGCCGGGAAAAACAGCAACGCACCAAGGGCATAAAGACCCAGTCCCATTAAAATCCCCGACTTGTATGAAAACTTTTTGATATAGATGGCAGCAGGGAAGGCCATTACAAAATATCCCCCGTAAAAAGCCATCTGTACCATAGCTCCTTCAAAATTGCTCATCATCAATATATCCGAAAAGGCTTTCACCATCGGATTGGTAATATCATTCGCAAATCCCCAGAGTGCGAAACAGAAGGTGATCAGTATAAACGGAATTACATATGATGTCCCGTCTGCACCGATCAACAGTGATGATTTTTTTGTATTTTTTTCTGTCATATAAATAATTTGTAAAGTTTATCCGTTGATAAAATCATAGAGACTTTTTCCGGTTTTCCGGAAAAAGTCTCTAAATATAATCAATTATTTATATAGTGGGCCATAATTTTTGCAGGCACGATAATCAGCACCTTCGGCATCCATTCCGAACGAATTCCATGCGCTCGGGCGGAAAATGTCTTTGCCGTCCACGTTATGCATGCATACGGGTATACGTAACATAGAGGCCAATGTGATCAGATCGGCACCAATGTGTCCGTAACTGAACGAACCATGATTGGCGCCCCAGTTATTCATAACCGAATATACATCCTTGAATGCTCCTTCACCGGTCAGTCGTGGTGCAAACCAGGTAGTCGGCCAACCCGGATCGGTACGATCGTCGATGGTCTTGTACACATCTTCGGGAAGATCGACACTCCAGCCTTCGGCAAGTTGTAGTACAGGTCCTAAACCCTTTACCAGGTTCAAACGTAACATGGTGACAGGCATTCCCCCTTTGGTCAGGAATTTCGAGGAATAACCGCCTCCACGGAAATATTCCTGGTTGGCAGGCATCCAGGTAGTCGCATCCAGGCATTCTTTTGCTTCTCCTTCGGAAATCTCCCAGGATGGTTTCATGACGGGTTTTCCGTCTCTTTTCTGGCGGCCGCTGCCGTCGAGCGATGCCGAACCGGAATTGATCAGATGGATGATTCCGTTGGCAGCTTGTCCTTCAAGTGTCTTACCGGTGACCCGTTTTACTGCTTCCGGACTCCAGTAAGTACGTACATCAGCGAAAACCTGTGCGGTATTGGTCAATAAATGGCCAAAGAGCATGGCCACACCATTCAGGCAATCATTTTCAGTGGCAACAACAAAAGCCTGGCGGATACCGTTCCAATCAAAAGAAGAATTAAGAATGGCTTCGGCAAAATCACCGTTCGGCATGTGGTCTGTCCATTGACGCTGTCCCTGGAAACCGGAAGCAATGGCATTGTGACCGTTCGATTCTTCTTTAAAGCCCATTTCCAAAAGTTTCGGGTTGCCGGTCATCAGGTCACGGATAATGATGGTCATCTTCACCACATATTCCCATAATGCGTCTTTTTCTGCCCTATTCTTCTGTATCTCGGGTTTGTTACCATCCTTGCCTTCTTTACAGTTGGCCTTGGTCCACTCTAAAGCTTTTTTGTACTCATCCTTATCATAGATACCTTCGTTTACACGGCGGATGATCTCAGACATATCTACGTATTCATTACGCATACCGAGGTATTCCTGGAAGAAGTCGGGATTCACCATGGAACCGGCAATACCCATAGATACCGATCCGATGGAAAGATATGATTTTCCACGCATGGTAGCCACAGCTAAAGCTGCTTTGGCAAAGCGGATCAGTTTTTCTTTAACATCTGCCGGGATACTGCTATCACTCGAATCCTGAACATCGCGACCATAAATGCCGAAGGCAGGCAATCCTTTCTGGGTATGTCCGGCCAGAGCCGCAGCCAGATACACTGCACCGGGACGTTCAGTCCCGTTAAATCCCCAGATAGCCTTGATCGTGTGCGGATTCATATCAATGGTTTCTCCTCCGTAGCACCAGCAAGGTGTAACCGTAATTGTGATCTGTACGCATTCACGTTCAAATTT
>JAISOY010000129.1 GCA_031275285.1 Bacteroidales bacterium
CATTGAATATTATTTCATTGTCTGCACTTTCGCTGGCGATCGGTATGGTGGTGGACGATTCCATCGTGGTACTTGAAAATATTTCGACCCATATCGAACGGGGCAGTAACCCGAGGCAGTCAGCGATTTTTGCAACGAAAGAAGTGATGACCTCGGTGATCGCTTCCTGCCTGACCATGTTGTCAGTATTCATCCCGCTGACGATGATATCGGGTTTGAGCGGTGTACTTTTCAAACAACTGGGGTGGATCGTGGCCATTATTATGGTGATGTCGGCCACGGCCGCTTTAACCCTGATCCCTATGATGAGCTCGAAATTGCTCAAACTCGACCAGAAAAAGGGAAAGCTTTACACCCTGTTCTTTACACCGGTTGAAAAGGCTTTAAGTGCACTGAACAATGGTTACGCCCGCCTGCTCAGCTGGGCTGTGCACCACCGGAAGTCTGTCATCGGGATTGTTGTGGCGCTGTTTGCCGGAGTGGTCATATTCCTTGCCCCGGCCATCAAATCGGAGTTCTTTCCCTCTATGGACAACGCACGCCTGAGCGTTACAGCAGAATTACCGGTTGGTACGCGGCAGGGCATCACCCGTGAAGTAGCCTTGCGTATCAACGATGAACTCTATGATAAATACCCTGAAATTAAATACGTCACCTATACATTAGGACAGGCTGCCGATGACAATATCATCGGTAACATGAGTGATAACGGGGCACACATCATCAGTTACACCATCTCATTGGTAGGCAAGGAAGAGCGGGATCGTGGGCAAACTGAAATTGCAGAACTGGTCAGGCAGGACCTGGCAACCTATGCCGAACTGGCCGATTATGAGGTAAGTGCCGGCTTAATGGGAGTCGGTGGTGAAGCCAGTGTGGACATTGAAATTTACGGCTTCGACTTCAATGTTACCGACAGGATAGCTGCAGATGTGGCCGGTCATCTGCAGGAAAGCCCTTATTGTTCGCAGGTGACGGTCAGTCGAGGAGATTATATTCCCGAGATACAGGTGGATTTCGACCGGGAGAAACTGGCTCTTCACGGGTTGAATGTAACCACGGCAGCCGGTTACCTGCGCAACAGCGTGAATGGCTCCGTGGCTTCCTACTATCGTGAAGACGGCGAAGAGTATGATATCCGTGTCCGTCTGGCCCCGGAGTACCGTGAAACAATCGAAAGTATCGAAAACATTACCGTTTACGACGCTTTCGGGAAAGGGGTACGGATACGTGACCTGGGTACGGTGGTTGAGGAGATGACTCCCCCAACCATAGAACGTAAGAACCGGGAACGGGTCATTACGGTAACGGGTATCGTGTCGCAGGATGCCGCCCTGAGCGACCTTGTCGGGGATGTACAGCAATTTATGCCACAGATAGAGATGCCGCAGAATGTAACCTGGCAGATCGCCGGTTCATTCGAAGACCAGCAGGATACATTCAGCGATATCGCCACCCTGCTTGTGCTGATCATTATCCTGATCTATATAGTAATGGCTTCGCAGTTCGAATCAATGGTCGATCCTTTCGTGATCATGCTGGCCCTGCCGTTCGCATTCATCGGGGTGGTCCTCGGGTTGAGCATCACCGGTACCCCGCTCGGGCTGATGGGGATGATCGGGATACTGATCATTGTCGGGGTTGTGGCCAAGAACGGGATCGTGCTGATCGACTATATCCGTCTGTGCCGTGAAAAAGGTATGGGGATCATCAACGCTGTGGTCACTGCCGGCAAGTCACGTTTACGCCCGGTATTGATGACCACACTTACTACCGTATTAGGTATGCTGCCCATGGCGCTCGGTAACGGCGAAGGGGCCGAAATGTGGAACGCCATGGGCATTACCGTGGCCTGGGGTGTTTCTATAGGTACTTTGGTAACACTTGTACTGGTGCCGGTTATCTACTGCATTTTTGCCGGAAGGGGCGTAAAACGCCAACGTAGGGAAAATGCAAAAATGGAGGTATTGGAAATCCTTGCAACCGATTAAAAACAATGGGGTCGTATGGCCGGAAAATACTCCCTGCCTGCCCCTTTAAAATATTAAAAATGAAAGCGATATTTATCATATTCAACCAGGCTTATTACGAAACGGTCCTGCAGATCATGGACCGCGACGACATCAAAGGTTTTACATTCTGGGAAACCGTCAGCGGACGTGGTAGCCGTAATGGAGAGCCGCATTACGGGAGTCACGCCTGGCCGACACTCAACAGTGCGATAATGGCCATTGTGGAGGAAAACAAGGTGGAGCATTTCCTGAAACTCCTCAACAAGCTCGACAAACAGGCCGAGGACCAGGGGCTGCGTGCGTTTGTACTACCGGTGGAAAAAACAATTTAATTTAAATGGACAGCCATGACACCGAAATTACCAGTGAAGACATTCCGGTTGAAAAAACGGAAGAAATACGGCTTGATTTCCGCTGTTCCGATAAACCTTGCTGCCTGTATCCTTCTTTTCTGGCTTGCCATATACCTTCCGTTAAGGCCGGGGAAATTCATTGTGGCTCTTCTGGGGATAAACGCTTTTTTGCTGTTCACATTCACGCTCTATGGCTTTATCGTCCTGAAACGGGATGGCTTTATCGGGATGTTCATCTCCCCGCAGGGGATAAATGATATCTCCACGGGGCATTCGTATGGGATGGTGCAATGGGAAAGCGTAACGAAGATCAGTGTGGTCAACGACATGCAGTATCCCGCACGGAAATACATTATCCTGAAAGTGGCCAACCCGCAGCTTTACATAAACAGGGAACGCTCTTTAGCCAAGCGCCGGTCGATGATGACAAGGTACCACTACTACGGTTCCCCCATTGTATTCTCAGAACGTGGACTGGATTGCTCCTTTGAAGAACTTGAAACAACAGTCCGCGAATATTACGGGAGCTTCCGGAACAACGAAACTGAACATCATCTTAACCCGGCCGGGTAATCCGGCTTTGCAGATATGGAAAAATTAACAGATCAAAATCATTTATTTTTCAGATAAATATCTTATAACGACAACATTCCGGTGTAGCTCAACGAGGTAGAGCATCCGTATGTCGGCTGATGCGGAAGGTTGTGCGGTTCGAGTCCGTCCGCCGGAACAAGTTAATCAAAAACAAAATGCCATGAGAAATGATGAAATAATTACAAAACCGATCGTTTTATCCGGTCTTTATGAAGAAGACAGGGATATTGAGAAAGTACCCGCGAAAACTTATTTTAATTTTAGAAAACGGAAATTGAAAAAGAACATGAAAACTGTTATTAATCCTAAATATGAATACCTGTCCGATTTTATCGGGAAAATTCCTGACGAAACATACTGTCACGACAAAGTGTACAAGAATCAACGGAATATTGTCAAAAAAGTAACTGTAAACGGTATACCGTTGATCATTAAACGGTATAAAAGACCGACATTAGCCAACTGTTTCATTTATACCTTTTTCAGGATGAGCAAAGCGCAACGCGCTTACGAATACGGCTTCCGCCTCAAAGAGATGGGTTTCGATACGGCTGAGTCAATCGCTTATATAGAGATTCGCAGGAATGGTTTTTTCCATACGGGATACTATATTTCCGAGTACTTGCCTCACCGGCTTCTGGAAGTTATGGAAAATTACTACTATGCACTCCGGTCGGAAATCCTTTCCGATTTCGTAAACTTTACTATCCGTCAGCACCAGGCAGGGATATTCAATAAAGATTATAACCTCTCGAATATATTTTTCTACAAAGAGGGAAACCGGTGGGAATTCGTACTGATTGATACAAACCGCATACAATTCCGCCGGAAAGTCAACCGCAGGGCAATTGTCAAACAGTTGAAATCCACTTCGACATGTATAGTCACAACAACCCAAATAGCGGAATATTATGCCAAACGGTGCGGATGGAATGACAGAATCCTGTGCGGGATAATACTTCTCGGACAAGGACTCAGACCGACCAACAGGATAAAGTGTTTTTTCAAAGATCTGATTGCCGACCTGGAATATATTATAGACCTTAAATTTATTATCAGTAAATAATACCAACATAAGCTATGGAAGCATACCGGCCTAAAATAAACGGTATTGCCGATTTACTACCGCGCCGTGTGGGTTCCCGTCTCTTCAATATCTGCTTTATCAAACTATAATAGTCGATAATTAAAATACAAATAGTCATGAGAAATAATTCAAACACATACAAGGATAGTATGGAAATGGACGCCAATGCAATTTGGCTCTCACTTTTAGATCATGGTACCCTGAGTATCGAAGAAGTCGGAAAAGTGACCAATCTTGAAGAATCCTCCATATATCTCGCCCTCGGATGGTTAACGAGGGAAAATGAGATACAGATTTTTGAAGAGCATGATATATTGTACGTTGAACTACATCACAGTATTTCGGAAATGTTTTATGGAAAATGAGTTATGAAATATCCGTTTGAAATAATCTCCTGGATCATAATGCAATTATTGTTGCATCATAAGGCGTTGAGTATCGAACAGATATCTGAACATACAAAATATTCCGAGCCGATAATAATCCTTGCATTGGGTATTTTACTCCACGAAGGAAAAATAGAATTGTTCGAAAAAGACGACGACCTGTATATAGAATTGAAGGAAAAAGCGAACTAAGGCGGAAAAACGCCTGAAAATAGAATAAGCACGTCATTGAAAGGAGGAATGACTAAGTAAAAAAGGACTTTTTGAGCAGCCTCATTTCCGCTCCTTAATAGCATGCATTACAAATGTGCGGGCAGTAATACGAATATGTATACAATTTATAGAATGTTGAATTTAAAATTGTCAAACTATGGAAAAAGAAGAATTATTTATCAATTTCTTAAACCTGGCAGCGTTATATTTCAGGGAAGAATCGAATGCTGATTTTTATGCGGGACAGCTCGAAGTGACTGTGGACGAACTGTCGGATACCATGTTGGAATTAAGCGGATGGACTCCTTCCGAATGGATCAAAGAAATGCAAAGGGGAGCATAAGTAAGATTAAGCATACGTTGATAGTTTTTACAACAATCGGCAAGGCAACCCATACAAATGGCAAGTTTATAAAGTTCCGTATCAGGCAATTACTTTAACTATGATTTTCCGCGAAATAAGATGTGATTTTAAAAAATTAAGGTTTTAAAAAATAAACAGCCATGAAGCGAAAAGATAAAGTCTCCGTCAAACACAATAGATGGGTGAACTATTTTTCCCTGTTAGCTAAAGGTTAAGCCGTGGATTTTAACTTTTGACACACCCCCATCTTTCGATCACCCCGGACAAGCCCATGCAATCCGGGGTGATTATCTGTAATCCGTAACTACTTTAAAAACATTCCGGAATTTTGAATCTTGAATATTAAATTTTGAATGATTCTACTCCATAACTATATATGCCGGCCACGATATCCGGTCGGGCAGATCGAACTCTTCGTCGAAGGGCTGCGTTCCCGGGCCGTTATTATATAAGGGAACACGTTTTGCACCGCTTGCCGTGCTACCGCCCGTGCCGTTGATCACATTCAGTATGTTACCGGGGCCGCTGAACCGCGTGATACACATTTTTTCAATTTTAACATTGGGAGTATTGGGAACCTCGAAGCCATTTTTCTTGTTCACGTTACCGTCGGTTCCGGTGAAAACCGCATAAGAGCCAAAACCTATCCCGTAGTGTTCTTTTACGGTATTCGCAACTTTGTAAGCCGCATAACCGTCTACCCGGCCTCCCTGGCTACTCCATCCTGCCTGATTCGGTGGATCGTATGGCGGCTCGTTCTGGAGGAAATAAGTCCTGCCGCGTTCACCCAGCCATAACACCTCGTATTCCTGGTAGTGTTCGGCAAATAAAGCGTAGAGCGTTACATCGTCGCCGGTGACGATGAGCCCGTTTTTACACCTGTCCCTTGTCCACCGGGCCGGGCCGCCGGGCTGAGTACCATGATCGGCGCGCCACAACCAGAAGTGGTCGCCCACGACGTGGTTACTGTTTATTTGCATGGATGCATGTATCTGTATGTTTTTGGATTGGACTCCGCCCACCCTGCAAGTGATATCCGTGAGCAATATGGGATTTGCGGAATGGTCTGCTTTTGCACCTTCTTCTCCGACGCGGACCTGATAGGTCGTGCTGTTGAAAGAATCCATGAGGAGTCCGGCAACGATAATTCCATCCTTATCGTCGACATAGATACAGCCCCAGGTATTTTTTCCCGTGGGCTCGAGTGTGACCGAGGCGATACCGGCGCCGAGAAGTATCGCGTTTTTCCTGTTTACCTGGATGGGAGCGTTCAAAGAGTAGTGACCGGGAGTAAAAAACACATTCTTACCCGCTTTAAGCGCGGCGTTGATTTCAATGTCGGTGTCGCCCTCCTTCGCCACGTACCAGCCGGTGAGCAGATCCTGAACTTCACCTTTTCCCATATCGGTAGCTGACCAGGAAATTCCTACCCTGTTCTTTTGCCATGCCGGGACAAATATTTTGTATTCGCCGTCATCATCTATAAAAAGAAAAGGTTTTTCCCTGATGACAGGAGTGTTGGGAACAGGTGAATTGGCATCGCTCGGATCGGGGGCATTGATACAGCCCTGCCAGACCATATTATACGAACCGCCCATTGATCCGGAACCTGAGGGGAATATGGTATTCCGGGTGTACCACTGTTGCTGTCCTCTCCAGTTAGGCCTGGATGACGTATAGTGGCTGTCGGCGATAAACCCGCCGCTTCCCCAGAAATTCGAGGTACCGACATCGGATATATATTTCGAAGTGCTTTCGATCAGCATTCTTCTTGCGCTGGTCGATTGAGAAACCGTCCACGCAAAATCCCTCATCACCATTACGTTTTCCATAGAGCGCCAGAAGGTACAGGTCGCATTTGCTCCCCCGGAAAGATGAGGCCTGGTAAAAACAGCACCTAACCGGACATCCGAAGGTAATTTGCCCAGTCCGCCTATGTGGGAGTAGAATCCCAGTTCTATGGAGTTTGCATCCTCTGAGGATGCAGAGCCCGAACCGCCCGGATCATAGGTCTGTGTACCGGTATTCGGTTTGAAATAGTAAGCCTGGCGTTTTGTGGTCCACTCGCCGTTTTCCCTCCCTTTGCCGGTGGTGGCAAAATGAGCGTTTATTTCCGTTCTCGCCGTTCCGGCTTCTTCATATTTCCTGTCGTAGAAATACATATTGTCGCCAAAAATCTGGTTTTCCAGAGAAAGAATGATCGTTGTCGAGCCACGGGTGATCTTATAATAGTTTTCATACTTATTCGCATTCGGATTTGTATCCGTAAACGTCGTCCTGGATGTTGAGCCGATTGAAATAAAATCCGTCGCCAAACGGCTGCCACCCCTTGTGATGATATAATCTCCCGAAGAACCGAATGCAGTCCACGACAACGTTATCCTGTGTTTTTTCTTGTTGTAAGTGATGCTATTCTCTACCGGAGCCAACTGATCCTTTTTCCCGGACGGATAGGGTACAACAAAACTATATACGCCCAGCATAATAGCAAGTGTTGCAAGAACAACGATTTTCTTTTTTTTCATAAAATTATTCCTCCATTTTAATGTGTTTATTTACTGTCTGTTATATGTTATGATGTTAAATTGTAGATTTTAATACATGGACATTTTACTCGTTGGTAGATTTGTTAAGCATCATTTTTCTCTTTTTTCGATACATCTCTAACCAATATTTTCATGACACTACAATATTAAAAATTATTTTATTTATTCTATTTTTTTAATGAATCCATTTTTCAGTAATGATTTATATTCTTTACTTAATCTTTTAAGTCTTTTCCAGTTTTGAATACTTCCTTCTTCAGACAAAGCCACACTGATAATTGTCAGCTTTGTTTTATTAGGTTTTATTTCAGTTAAGAGATACTTTACATTTAAAACAGTATCTGATTGATTCATTATATCATTTGCCAGCATAATATTGTCTGTTTGATAATAATCGAGAGGGTATATCCGTCCTATCCGAGTTAATAAAGTGTCCGGATGGTGAAAATCACAATTGTATCCAAGTTGCCTTATCGTATTAATTACAGAATCTTTTGGAAGTTTAATAGTGTAGGATTTATCTATGAAGATAGTGCCTTGAGGTACTTCGTATGCTGGTACATGTGAGGTGGCACAAAAAGCGAAAAATGCAATCGATAGAAATGCGAACTTTGACACGATTGTTGTTGTTTTCCATTTTAATCTTGTATTGTATTCACCATAATTGATCAGGTAATAACTTAACAATAAAATGGGTAAGGCCATATAATCGGAATAATCAATCACCCTTTGAATATGTACATAAGGTATTTGATTGACTAAATCGATCAAAGGTGTTATTATCGGTAATTTCCATAAGATAAAACCGATTCCCGTTATTAAAGGAATTGATTTTCTTAATTGTGGGATAATTGTCGCTACGAACATGGGAAAGATCAATAATCCTGCAAAATCGGAGAGTTTTCCCGTAATGAAATTTCCAAATTCGTATTTCAAATAAAAATCGTTAAGCAGTAAAACAATTAAACCAACAATGAAATATGGATTTAATATTAATTCTTTTGGTTTCATATTTATCATTCAGTTTTTGCCACGAACTTACCCACAACTTATTTATTGATATTCAAAGCGAAACATCCTGTTTTTGCCTGCTACATCTCCAGATCATTATTTAAAAGCCACCAAATATAGCGAATATTTGATTTACAACTTTCGATGATCTATGATAGGCTCCGGGTTCAAAGCTAACTTTGAATTTTCATCATAAACTCCTTGCCGTACAGGACGCCATTATACATGCCAAACAATTCACATTGGTTAAAACTTAATTTTCATCAGAATCGGATTATCTTCTTCGTCAAGTAATTCCAAAACCTGCTTCAATTCCCCTTTTATTTTTCCGGCTTCATCCGCTTCAAACAATCTGGATACTACTAATGTCATAACACCTGTGTTCTCAGAAGTTATAGCAGGATAAAATCCGACATTCGACGATTCAAAATCTCTATTGATTAGTTTATATTCACTCAATTGTCCTGTTTCAAAATCATACATTAAAGACATTGTCGGAAAAGTGTTTGCTTTTTTCGCTAATTCGAAATCCAATGTTCCTTTACCCATAAAAATAAACTTATCTGTAATTAGTTCGTTTGTTATCACCGTTTTGGGTTCGGAATTTTGTACAGACGGTTTCCGGATGATCAAAGGTTGCAGTTTCTTTTGGGATGTCAACCTGTAAATGGTATCGGAAGACCAGTCAGCAATAAGGAAATCCTTCCCGTATGAACGATTATTGAACATGTTCAAATTTAATGATGTCGTCATTTTTTGCCCGTTGACTTCAACCTCAAAATAAACTTTGTTTGATACCCTATCTGGCAAATAGATATCCAAAGTATCTATGATGCTCCCATCCTTTTTGGATATAAGCATATAAGGCTTATTTGAATATTTATTCGTACTCAGGCCATATTCATCGTATACAAGAAGTGTGTTATCATCGAAATTATACACATCACGAGGCAAAAAATTGGAAGGACTCTCAAGTATCCGTTTAAATTCACCGTCTTCGGCATATACAAGAAATTTAGGATGAGCAGAAGCCCTGTCGAAAATAAATATTTCTTTTGCCTGTTCATCAAATGCAATACTGTACAACCGATTGTAATCTGTTCCACTTTTGCCTTTGTGATTAAAACTGAATTTAGACTTACCATTACCATCAAAAACAAAAACATCACCGTCTGATGCATTAGTGACAATGATATAGTTATCAGACACATGAACGATTCGTGCAGATGACCTCATTAGCGTGCTGCTGTTGGTTTCTAATGGAATATATTCGACTTTGGCTATATCTTGTATATATACTTCTTTTTCAGGATATTTTTTAGAAATGTCTATTTCAACAAAATCCCCTGTTCCTGAATTGTTGCTGCTCATCTTACATTGTGAAAATATCAATACCACTAAAAAATAAACGATTACTTTCATGCATGCTTTTCGTTTGTTTCTCTTCCGGTTCAGTGCCGTCAGGTCTTGTGGATTCTGTTTGTTAACACAATGATATTCCATAGCCATGATTTTACTTTTTTTAAATTAATGGTACTGATTATTCTCTTGCGGGTTACGGATATAAAAGCTTAATGCAAAGATATATTTTTGTTATTGGAAGAGGTTGTAAAGAAAACTATTTTTATGCACTTTCCACATTGAGTGGAACCGGGTTTAAAGCTAATTTTGAACTTTGAATCTTGAACATTGAACATTGAATTTTAAGTATCAGCCGTTTTTAGATGCATTTTTGTCGTTTTAATGCAGATTTGTTTTAAGGATACCTGATATTTCAACATATTTGTAGAAAATAGGGTGCGCCTCAGGATAGTCTGAAGTAAAGTTCGCCTTTCCGTTCGGCTTTCACTATTTTTATAAGGTAAAAATTGATGCTGAGTATTGAAAACCTTGAACGATCAGGTTTAAACCATATGAAGATTTTTTTCATCATTCCCGGGTCAGGAGATTCATTTTATTGCGGTAATTGTTTCCGCGATAACCTTCAGGCATCGGCATTGAGAAGGGCAGGACATGAAGTGGTGGTCATGCCGCTTTACCTTCCCCTGAAACAGAAATCATTCCAGGCCGGTTCCCCGTTGTTTTTCCCTGCAACCACCTACTATACGGCACAAAAGTTTTTCAGGAAAAGAAAAATGCCCAAATGGCTGGAACGGGTTACAGTATCAAACATGATGCTGAACTTTGCTTCGTCTTTGTCCGGGACCACATCCGCCGAAGGAATGGAGGAAATGACTTTATCCATGATTACCGGCGACGACCGGGCATTCCGGGAGCAGGTTACCCAGCTGGTCGACTGGATCAAAAACCAGGAAAAACCGGATGTGATCCATCTGTCCAGTACCTTGTTGATCGGTATCGCAAAAATTATCCGGCAGGAACTGGATATTCCGGTAGTCTGTTCCGTACAGGACGAAGAGGTATGGATCGATAGCCTGGATGAAAAATATGCTGTTGTTGCATGGCAGGGAATTACGGACAACCTTCAATATATAGACCGCTTTGTCACCACCAGTGAATTCTATAAAAAAGAACTTCAGAAAAGGATTCCGCAGATCACTGAGGTAGATGTGGTCTATCCCGGGATAAACCGGGAAAAATATGCTTCACCGGTATATCCTTCCGATCCCGTGATCGGTTTCTTTTACCGGATGAATCGGGAAAACGGACTGGACATACTGGCTGACGCCTTTGTCAAACTGAAGCAAAAAGATACGGTGAAAAACCTCAGGTTAAAGATTGGCGGCGGTTTCACCGGAAAAGACAAACCTTTCCTGAAACAGGTGAAAAAGATGCTTTCTCCTTGGCAGGAATATGTCGAGATAGAAGATTCGTACAATCCGGACGATCATGCCCCGTTTTACGGCTCCATAACGGTGATAAGCGTTCCTATTACCTTTGAGGAAGGCGTCGGACTTTACCTTTGCGAAGCATTCGCCGCAGGACGCCCGGCAGTGGAACCGGCAACCGGTTCGTTCAGGGAAATAGTGGATGATGCGGGTATCATTTACGAGCCGAACAACAGCGATGCACTGGCTGAAGCCCTCGAAAAGATCTTGACCGACGAAAAACTGATGGCCGAATGCCGCGAAAATGCCCTGTCGCTCTCTTCCTCCAGATATAACGACCGTATTTCCGCCGAAAAGCTATCGACTCTATATAAAGAATTACGAGTTCAATGTTCCGGCTTCAATGTTAATCTTGAATTTTGAATCTTAAATTTTGAATTTTAAATCTTAAATTAATATTATATGAAATTCAGCCTTGTATTGATAATTACAGCTTTGTGTGTTTTAGAAATAACTGCCCAACCCCAGCACGGATGGAGAGGCCCCAACAGGGACGGTATCTATCCGGAGACAGGACTCTTAAAAACATGGCCCGCCGATGGCCCGCAACTGGTTTGGGAAACACTGGATGTGGGGAAAGGTTATTCCAGTCCTGTAATCCTTGGTGATCGGCTGTATATCACCGGAATGGACGAAGACGGGAAAAAAGAGATATTTCTGGCTTATACGCTGGACGGGAAAAAAGTGTATCAAACAGAATACGGCAAACCGTGGGAAAAATCCTATCCCGAAACCCGTACCACTCCGACAATCGTAAATAATAAAGCCTATGTTATCAGCGGAGACGGTGAAGTGGTATGCATCGACATATCGACCGGAAATATTGTCTGGAAGGTGGACGGCAATACCGAGTTCGGAAGAAAGACCGGAACATGGGGAACCTCCGAATCGCCTCTGATTTTTGACAACAAAGTGATCTTTTCTCCCGGCGGAGATCAGACAGCCATGGTTGCCCTGGATCCGGAAACAGGAAAAACGATCTGGAAAAGCAAGTCATTGGGAGACATTAGTAATTACGCATCACCTCTTCTGATCACCCATAACGGAAAAAAACAGATCGTAAGCCTTACGGGGAAAAGTGTCATCGGGGTCGATCCCAGTAATGGAAACATCGAATGGACATTTGACGATTGGGGACAAAGCGCAACAGCCCAGGGTTGGGAGAAAATTTCGCCCAACACACCATTATACAAAGGCGGCCGTATTTTCGTATGTAATGGTTACGATATGAGTTCTTTCATGTTGCAACTGAACGATAATGCCACTGCAGTCACTCTGTTGTGGCGCAACGAGGATCTTGACACCCATATCGGAGGCTTTGTTTTACTGGATGGGATCATATACGGTTCGAACTGGATCAATAACGGACAGGGGAATTGGACAGCTGTAGACTGGAACAGCGGAGCAACCAAATACAATACTGCCTGGAGCGGCGGAAAAAGTAAAGGATCTGTTATTACTGCAAACAATATGCTGTATTGTTATGATGAGCGTCGCGGAACGGTAGGATTGGTCAATCCCGATCCCGAAAAGTTCGACGTGGTTAGTGAATTCCGTATCACCAAGGGTGAAGGTCCACACTGGGCGCATCCAGTAATTAATGATGGTATTCTTTATGTCCGTCACGGGAGTGCATTGATGGCGTATAAAATTAAATAAGTTCAAAATTCCGAATTTAAGATTCAAAATTTTAAATTCGGAATTCCCAAGGGCTCACCGAAGATAATCTTGAATCTTGAACTTTGAACTAAATATATATATGAAATTCAGCTTTGTACTGGTAATTGTGGCTTTGTTAGCTATAGAAATCACCGCCCAGACTCCGCACGGATGGAGAGGGCCGACGCGTAACGGTGTTTATCCCGAAACCGGGTTACTGAAAACCTGGCCTTCGGACGGGCCGGAACAACTATGGGAAACCCTGGATATCGGCAAAGGTTATTCCAGTCCTGTGATCGTTGACGGTCGCTTGTATATCACCGGGATGAATGAAGATGGAAACAAAGAGGTGTTTTCGGCTTACACACTGGACGGAAAAAAGGTTTATACAGTGGAATACGGCAAACCGTGGGAAAAATCTTATCCTGAAACCCGTACCACTCCGGCGATAGATGGAGATAAGGCTTATGTCATCAGCGGTTCCGGAGAAATTGTCTGCCTGAACATTGACAATGGCGATATTGTCTGGAAAGTAGACGGAGGAGCGGTATTTGAACGAAAAACCGGTAACTGGGGTACGTCCGAATGTCCGTTGGTATTTGATAATAAGGTGATTTACACTCCGTCCGGCGACCAGACCACTATGGTTGCACTAAATGCCCAAACGGGTGAAGTAGTATGGAAAACCCGTTCACTGGGGAATACGGGGGCTTATGTTTCACCTCTTCTTGTTACTTATAATGGTAAAAAACAAATTATAGGGTCCACAGCGGAAAATCTTCTGGGGGTTGACCCCGAAACAGGAATTATAGAATGGACTTTCGGCGATTGGGGAAGTGCTGCCATGAGGCCGGGTTGGATAAATATAGCTCCTAACACGCCTCTTTTTAAGGATGGTAAAGTTTTCTTCTGCCACGGTTATGATATAGGCGGTTATATGCTGCAGTTGAACAGTGATATGACCAATGCTACATTATCATGGAAAACGGACGCCCTGGATACACATCATGGCGGTTATGTATTGGTCGACGGTATTATCTACGGTTCCAACTGGATCAACAATAACTCGGGAAACTGGGTGGCCGTGGACTGGAATACCGGGGAAACGAAATCCGAGAACGAATGGGGTAGTGGAAAGGGCAAAGGCTCGATCATTGCGGCAGACAATATGCTGTATTGCTATGACGAACGTCGCGGAACGGTAGGATTGGTCAATCCGGATCCCGAAAAATTCGACGTCGTCAGCGAATTTCGCATCACCAAAGGCGAAGGTCCGCACTGGGCACACCCGGTGATCAATGACGGGGTACTGTACATGCGTCACGGTACAGCATTAATGGCGTATAAAATTAAATAAATTCAAAATTCAAGATTTCGAATTTAAAATTTTGAACCCCAAAGGGCTCAACGAAGTAAACCTTGAATTCGGAATTTTGATTTTTAATGATGAAAATTCTTCTTATCATATCATTCATAAGCCTGTTGACCGCTCACATAATGGCGCAACCTGCAACCGGTTGGAGAGGGCCTGATCGTGATGGTGTTTATCCTGAAACTGGCTTGCTAAGTTTCTGGTACCCTGACGGTCCCACTCGTTTATGGTCGATTGCGAATGCTGGCAAAGGATATTCAAGTCCTGTGGCTTCGCAGGGAAAGGTATTTGTTACGGGAATGGACGAGGATGAAAAGAATGAGATACTGACCGCATACACACTTGAGGGAGAAATGATCTATCAGGTTAAATACGGCGCTGCATGGAACAAATCGTATCCCGACACCCGTACCACCCCCACAATAGCCGGTGATAAATTATATGTCATCAGCGGCAGGGGAGAAGTTGTCTGTTTAAATGCCGGTGATGGCAGGATCATCTGGTCGGTCGACGGGGAAAGTATGTTCGGCGTAACCACCAATGTATGGGGCGTATCCGAGTCACCTTTGGTTTTCGACAATAAAGTGATCTTTACGCCGGGAGGATACAAAACCACGATGGTTGCCCTGGATGCTGCAACTGGTAAGACAATATGGTCGACCAAGGCCCTTCGGGACAGTTGTTCGCATGTTTCGCCTTTGCTCATCGATCATAACGGCATCAGGCAGATTATAGGATTCTCCGAAAAATACATGTATGGAGTGAATCCCGAAACGGGCGAAATGGTTTGGGAGTTCAACGACTGGGATTTTATACCCAAACGCGGGATGGACGGAATATGTATCAATACTCCGCTTTACCACGACGGTAAGTTGTTTGTCAGTAATGCCTACGAAATGCGTTCCCACATGCTGGAGCTGAACGAAGATGCGACAGGCGTAAAAGTGCTCTGGCGCAACGATGACCTGAGCGTCCATACAGGCGGAATGGTTTTGGTGAATGGTATTATCTACGGATCGAACTGGTTCAACAACAATAACGGCGATTGGGTGGCTGTAGACTGGAATACAGGGAAAACGCGCTATAAAGTGGCGTGGCAGGGGCACAGCAAAGGTTCAATCATTACAGCCGACGGCATGCTTTATTGTTACGAAGAACGGCGCGGGGTCGTAGCATTGGTCCGGCCCGATCCTGATAAATTCGACATAGTAAGTGAGTTGAGGATCAACGAAGGTAACGGAGCACATTGGTCGCATCCGGCCATTTACGATGGTATTCTTTATATCCGCCATGGCAATACGGTAATGGCTTATAAAATAAAATAAATTCAAAATTCAAGATTTCGAATTCAAAATTTAAATTCGGAATCTTGAATCTTAAATCTTGAATCTTGAATTTTAGATAATATGGTTGTTTTAGAAAAGATCAAAAAAGAAAATTATCAGTTAACGGAGAGTGAGATTGTTGATTTATTGCGTATTGATAACCGTTCCGGTCAGTTTTATGAGCTGCTTGCCGCATCCAATGCCCATTCGAGGAATCAGTTCGGCAACAGGGGATATGTGTTCACCCAGATCGGTATCAATGCCAAGCCGTGTCCCATTAATTGCACGTTCTGTTCGATGGGGGCCGCGCATTATTCTTTAGATTCCCAATGGGAAAAACCGGTGGACGATATCTGTTCCGATCTGACTTTCCTACAGGAAGGATATTTCGACGATTTTTTCCTGATGACCACTGCAGATTATCCGCAGGATAAGTTCATCGCTATCGGTAAGGCCGTTAAACCCCTTCTCCGGAAAGACCAGAAATTGGTAGCCAATATAGGTGATTTTGATCTGGAAATTGCGATGAAACTGAAAGATGCCGGATTCACCGGAGCTTACCATATCAACAGGCTGCGTGAGGGAAGAGATACGCTAGCCGATCCTGCCGACAGGGAAAAGACCCTTAAAGCGGTGAAGGATGCCGGACTGGAACTTTATTATTGTATCGAACCCATCGGCTCCGAACATTCCTACGAAGAACTGGCCGTCGAAATTTTGCGCGCCAGGAATCTGAACATCGCTGTGATGGCCGCCATGCGCCGTATTGCCGTTCAGGGAACACCCATGTATGAACTGGGACAGATCTCTGCGCTCGAGTTGACGAAAATCGTAGCTGTCACCAATATAGCCGTAAAACCATCACGAGCCATGAACGTCCATGAGCCCGTTCAGGCTGCCCTTCTGGCCGGAGTGAACCAGTTATATGCTGAAGTGGGAGCCAACCCCCGCGATACCGACAGTCACACGGAACAAAGCAGGGGATTCAATCCTGCAGCAGCATGGAATATGCTGGGTGAGTTCGGATATTATCCACCGAAATAGAATTCCGAATTCAAGATTTAATATTCAAAATTTTGAATTTTGAATCTTGAACTTTGAATCTTAAATTTTAAATTTTGAATTGAAAGAATGAAATCAACAAGGCTTATTTTAGCAGGAGGTTTTCTGGGAGCAGGAAAAACCACCTTACTCTGGGAAGCGACCCAACGCATGATGAAAAAAGGACTGAATGTGGGGCTGATCACCAATGACCAGGCGCCGGAACTGGTAGATAGTACCCTCTTATCACTCAATAATCTTCAGGTGGCGGAAGTCAGCGGAAGCTGTTTCTGTTGCAACTTTAATGGATTTACCGATGCCATTCAGCAGATCCGTACCGATGTTGCTGCGGACGTGATTATCGCCGAGCCGGTCGGCAGTTGCGCCGATCTTTCGGCCACAATTGTCCAGCCCCTGAAACAATACTGGAACCGCGAGGTTAGTGTAGCCCCGCTTTCCGTACTGGCCGATCCTTACCGGTTGACCGATATCCTCAAGGGTGGTCATGCAGGATTACATCCCGATGCCGCTTATATATACCGTAAACAACTGGAAGAAAGCGATATTATCCTGATCAACAAGGCCGACCTGCTTAACGTCGGTGAACTGGAAGATCTCAGGGAACTTACTGCCGGGGCATTCCCTTCATCAACCGTACTTACTGTAAGCGCCCTTACGGGAGCAGGCATAGACCAATGGATAGAGGAAGTCCTTTCACGGACCGATGCCGGAAAACAGTTACTGGATATCGATTATGACATATATGCCAACGGGGAAGCCGTTCTGGGATGGCTGAACGGAACCGTTTACCTACAGGGCGAAAAGACTGATTGGGAGGCCTTTACCTGCAGTTTTCTCAATGACCTTGCCCAAAAATTCGATAAAGGAGGTTACGCTGTAGGCCATGTCAAAGTTATTGCCGAAAACGGAAAAAAGTTCACGGCAGGAAATGTTACCGGTACCAGTGAAACCTTGTCGTTACGTGGTTCGGCTGGTGAAAGCGGCGATGCGAAGTTGATCATCAACGCCCGTGTGGAAACCAGTCCTGAAAAATTGGATAAAATGGTGCGGGAAACACTGGATTCCATGACCCGGGATAAATACACCGCCGAAGTCCTGGCGTGGAGATACCTGCAACCCGGACGTCCGCAACCCACACACCGTTTCGCGGAAGTTATTTAAATTCAAAATTCCGAATTCAAAGTTCAAAATTTTAAATCTTAAATCTTAAATCTTGAATCTTGAATCAAAAAGTTTGTACATGAATATAAAAGATTTTACAGGCGAGTTACTGGGAACATTTATCCTGGTACTTTTTGGTTGCGGATCGGTAGCCGTGGCCACGCTGTTCGGTGAATATATCGGTATTCTCCAGATTTCCTTAGCATGGGGATTCGGGGTCATGCTGGCCATTTACCTGACCCGGCATCTGTCCTGTGCCCACCTGAATCCGGCGGTAAGTATAGCCATGGTAATCGGGAAAAGGATGTCTGTCCGGAAACTTCCAACCTATCTCACAGCGCAGTTCTTAGGTGCTTTTCTGGCCGGATTGATGATTTTCCTTTTGTTCTCACCGTCTATAGCCGCTTATGAAAGTACTCACGGCATCGTAAGGGGAACAGCCGAATCCATGCAGACTGCAAAGATGTTCGGCGAATACTATACCGGCGGATCGGCTGTAGTTTCCATGCCGCTGGCCATTGCTGCCGAGGCTTTCGGTACCTTCCTGCTGGTACTGTTCATCTTTGCCCTGACAGAGGGCTGTAATGTAGGACGCCCCAGCGACACGATGGCCCCGGTGTTTATCGGGCTTACCGTTGGCTCTATCATCTGCCTGATCGCTCCGCTTACCCAGGCCGGACTCAACCCGGCCCGTGATTTCGGCCCACGTATTGTAGCTTGGATCACAGGATGGGGTAGTGCGGCTTTTCCCGACCACAGCGGAGGGTTCTTCTTCGTTTATATATTAGGCCCGGTAATCGGCGGCTCTGTCGCAGCATGGTTCTTTCTCCGTGTCCTCGAGCCGATTATGAAAAAAGCATCAAAACCATGCGATTGTAAATAATTTAAGATTCCGAATTTAAAATTCAATATTTAAAATTCGGAATTTTGAACTTTGAATCTCTAAATTTAAAACAATGAATCTATTATATAAATACAGTTCTTTTAAGCTTTTCCTGATCAGTATGCTCGGAGCTGTGTTTATTACCTATCCCAATATTGCAAGCCTTCCATGGGAACTGAGTTTTCTGGATGAATCCAAACATTCTTCACATATCCTGTTCTTTATTGCCAGATATATATTCTTTTCCGTGTTGATCTGGATCCTGATAAGGTATAACCTGTATAAAATAAAAACACCCCTTTTCCAGAAACGGCTGCTATACACTTTTCTGATCGCAGCTGTCGCTTATCTGATTTATATCGGGATATCTTTTCTGATAAGATTTAAATCAGATTGCTTCACAGGTACCTTACTTTTCCAGTTCTTTGTTGCCTGGATTTTCTGTACGTTTGCAGGATATGTATCCGTGTTATCGTCTGAAAAAAGGAGAAAGGAGCAGGAGATAGAACAACTGAAGATCGAAAACCTGCAAAGCCAGTGCGATGCGCTTGCCAACCAGATCAATCCCCATTTTTTCTTTAACTCGCTGAACAGTCTGGCCGCTTTGGTGCGGAAAAACGACAATAAAAACACCCTTTTATTCCTGAACAAATTGTCGGACGTATTCCGCTACACCCTTCAAAGCGATAAAAAAAGCCTCGTAACCCTGAAAGAAGAACTGGACTTCATGCAGGCTTTCCGCTATATGCTTGAAGTACGTTTTGCCAATAAGTTGGTTTTCGATATCGATATCAACCAGGAGAGTATGGAGTTGAAATTACCGGTACTTTCGCTGCTTCCTGTTATTGATAATATAGTTGTACACAACACTATAGATAGTGAGCATATAATGACCATCACGATCCGGATCAATGAACAAGCAGAGCTGGTGGTATCCAATCCCATTTATCCTAAACTGACCCCGCCCGATACCAACGGAACAGGGATCAGGAATCTGGAAAACCGTTTTTCCCTATTGATGGACAAGCAGGTCAGGATTGAAAATAATACGAAAATATTTCGGATATTTATGCCTTTGAAAACATAAAAATTCAAGATTCAAAATTCCGAATTTAAAATTTTGAATTCGGAATTTTGAATCTTGAACTTTAAAAAATATGAAAGTACTGATTGTTGAAGATGAAACGGTAGCATATGAAAGTCTGGCAGATATTCTTTTGGAGATCGATCCGGATATCGAAATTGCAGGCAATACGGAAGGAGTAAGCCAAACCGTCAAGTGGCTGCAAAACAACCCGCTTCCCGACCTTATATTAATGGATATCCATCTCTCCGACGGATCGGCATTTTCCATATTCGATTACATCAATGTGGAAACCCCGATCATATTCACAACAGCTTATGACGAATATGCCATCGACGCTTTTAAGGTGAACAGTGTCGACTATCTTCTCAAACCCATTAAATCAGAAGAGCTGGAACGTGCCCTGGAAAAGTTCGGCAAATGGACAAGGACGGAAATCTCCCAGTACCTGTCGAGAATAACGCAAATGGCGCCGGGTCAAAAATACAGGGATAAATTACTGATTCCCCACAAAGACCAGTACCTACCGGTTAGTTTGACAAATATTTCCTGTTTTTACAATACGGACAAAAATACGCGGGTATTCCTGAAGGATGGCAGCAACTATGCTTATTCGAAATCGCTGGACCAGATCATGCTATCCTTAAATCCTGCCGACTTTATCCGGGCAAACAAACAATTTATCATTGCAAGGGACAGCGTAAAAAAGATAACAATATGGATCGACAGGCGCCTGCTTATTATACTTGATGTGGAAACACCGGAAAGGATCTATATCAGTAAAAACAAAGCATCCGAGTTTAAAGCATGGATTGTGAATGATATCTGATTCCTTCAAATGTTTCTATCGATCCGTAAAGTCCGCTGCTGCATAGTATTTATATAGTTGAAAGTTAATAATTTAAAATTGAGACAAAGCGCAGTAATCTTTTTAACTATACATTCCGGATAATGTGGTTGATCGATAATAATATTACCCATCAACCACACATCATATTCCTGCCATCGGGGTCTTTTTACCAGATTATAAAGAAAATAGTATTGAAAGAATAAATGAAATGCTCTCCGGTTCCATTATTTTTGTGAACCACTACCAGTTAACTACAATTACAATCTCCGGCTTTATCAACACCTGATTCCTTATTTCGATGGTACGATAAAGGGGATGATCCGCCGTTTCTAATTCTCGACGAAGAACTATACCCTTCATTTTCTGTATTCTTCATTACCTTAATTGAAGCTTCCTTCCATCCCCGGGAAGAACCATGATTTTTACTTACAAATACATAATCATCATTCTTTTGTTCCATCACAAAACGAATATCTGGTCTTATTTCCAATAATTTACCTATTGAAACAGGTTGCTCAAACACTTGCCTGCTAAACTTTTTGAACCCATCTTCCGTCCAGAAATCAACCCGGTAATTAAAATCATTTTCGCCTTTAGACAAGCTGCTTACATGGTAAGCGAAAAAATCGGTTCTTTTGTGGGCATTAAGGACGCTTTTATCTACCTCTACACCATCAATCCTGATATGGCAGTTTTTATCTATTTTCCATCCGTCATAATTTAATTTATTCGGGGGATAAGCCTTCCTGTTATCATAATAATGCAACGCTTCTCCAAAGCGGATTTTCTGTTCTTTTTGTTGATCCCAGTCCATTTGTACATATATCGTATATAATCGAATCCAGTCCTCTTCCTGTAATTGAGCTGTTTTCCAATACAATTTGTCGGATTCATCCGAATTTCCTGAGATGGATTTTTCAATATATTTGTCCACAATTGTTTGGTATTCAGTCACTAATTCGGGTGAAACGCCATTCCCCCGGGTTATTACCTGTTCAAAATCAATAACCGTTTCTGTATCCGGCTTAGTACTTTTGTTTGAAAATGTACAGCTTGCAATGATAAATATGGGTATCAATGCACTGATGATACACCAAGCCCTTTTCTTCGATGTAATTCTTGTCATCATAACGATTCTTTTTTGGGTGAGCAAATAATTAAAATTTGAAACTATATGTATACGATTGTTTTGCGAGATTTGATGGATCAAAATGTTTTGATATGCGGGAACAACTTCAATATCGTTCTGTATGACCGCATTATCGGCAAGAAATTCGTGATTCTGTCTGATTTTGTTTCTGTAGAGATAAAATATGGGGTTAAACCATCCGAAAGCGATCAATAATTCGACAAATACAATATCCCATGAATGTCGCTGGTGGACATGCGTCCATTCGTGCAATATGATCTCGTCGGCTATTCGTCCGTTGACATAATCTTCCCTGTTAATGAAAATGTATCGCCCGAAACTATGGGGAACTGATTTTTTATTTATCAGGACGATTTTTGCGCCATAATAATCTATCGAAGCATTTTTCCGTCCGAGTACAATTATCTGCCTGCAATTTTTTAATAACCGAAACAGAAAAAGCGAGGTGATCAATATGTAAACCGACAGAAACAACCGGGAATAATTAATGGACGATATCACCGGCTTCTCTTCTGCCTGGACAATCGGTTCAATAAAAAAAGTCTGACTTTCAACTATTTCAACTACATTACCAATTCCAACAGATAATGTACTAATGTTTTCAGTCGTCGTCGGCAGGTTTATGGTTAAGTCGGTCAGCGGCACAACCATGGAAAAGATGATGCTGATCAATAAGTATACCCGCTTGAAACCATGCATGTTTTCCCTTTCGAGCAACAGTGCATAAATTGCGTAAAGCAACAATGCACAGAGGGTCATCTTTAATAAATACGCAATCATTTTTTCCTCTTATTAATTTCTATTTCGACAATATTTTTCAAATCCTCCAATTCTTTTTCAGACATATTTCCGGCAGTTGTGAAAAAAGAAGCAAATTGCAAAGCCGAATTTCCAAAGAATTTTTTGACAATATTGTTCATATATTTACTGAAGTACTCATCTTTTGTAACTAACGGATAATATTGCCGTGAGTTCCCAAAAAGTCGGTATGCAATTGCACCCTTGTCCTGTAGTCTTTTCAGAAGTGTGGCTAAAGTGGTGGATGCGGGTTTCGGATCCGGATAGTGTTCCATGATGTCCTTCATAAAAGCGGTTTCGCATTCCCAGATGAATTCCATCAATTGTTCTTCAGCTTGTGATAATTTCATATTCTACATTGTTATACTTTGTTCGACAAATGTAGAATAAAAATTTTTAATATGATACTTTTTTAAGAAAAAAATAGAATTTAACCATTTTTCATTCAAAACATAAAATGTATCAAAATGTTATAAAGCGAAGAAATATAGGCTATTATAATTTGACGTTTCTTTCCGAAGAAAGAAATATTTCGCGATGGAAATCCTACCCGGACGGTTAATGTTCCGTGTCCCGCTTGAAAAAAGAAATAAGGCTTCAGAAAACCTGATAAAAATCAGTTATTGGCAGGGGCTCTTTTGTTACATTGCAATATTAAAAAACAACCATACAACAATGAAAGAGGTCACTACCAATGATGTTCGTGAATGGGCAAAGAAATTCTTAGTAATCAGCGAAAAGGAATTAACATTTGACGAACTGAAAGAACAGAAAAAATATGCTGTGCTGGTACAACATCCTAACGACAAGGTGTTATTGTCGAAAATGCTTGACGAATCATCACAAATACGCAGTAACCGTAAATTATCACGACGAGTGAAATTATTGATAGAACGCTATGGTGTACCGGAATTTTTCCCGAAATCAGATGCTTTTTTATTGAAACTATTCACCTGGATCGGTTATCGTTTTCCGGCCATTGCCATGCCTATCTTTAAAAAACGGCTACGGATGGACACCAAGAAAATAATCATAAAAGAGGAACGGCCGGCGCTGGATAAGCATCTGGACTCACGTCGCAAAGAACAGATCGGGCAGAATGTGAACCTGCTGGGAGAAGTTGTGCTCGGCAATGCAGAAGCCGATCACCGTTATTACCATTATTTGGAAGCCCTGAAAGATCCCAGGATCAATTATATCTCTATCAAGATTTCTGGTATCTATGCGCAGCTACACCCGTTGAATCATGCACAAAGCAAGGAAGAACTCTGCCGTCGTATCGCTGCCATATACCAACAGGCCATCGATTATCCCTATACTGACGAACAGGGCATAAGCCGTCCTAAATTCGTGAATCTCGATATGGAGGAGTATAAAGACACAGAATTAACATTGGAAGTATTTCTTACGGTAATGGGTATGCCTCAGTTCAAAAACTATACATCAGGAATTGTAATACAGGCCTATCTACCCGATGCATGGCTGTTACAGACAGCATTACTCGACTTTGCCCGGCAACGTATAGCCGAAGGAGGTGCTCCGATTAAAATGCGTCTGGTAAAAGGCGCCAATTTATCTATGGAAACCATTATATCTTCACTCCGGGGATGGGAAAACCCTGTTTTTCCTACGAAAGTGGAAGTAGATGCCAATTATCTGCTCATTCTCGACCGTGCACTGTTACCTGAAAACGCAGCAGCTGTTCATGTGGGTGTGGCTTCACACAACTTTTTCACCATAGGGTATGCTTACCTGCTTAGTCAGGAAAACGGCGTGGAAAAATATGTGGATTTTGAGATGCTCGAAGGTATGGCCAATCATTTACCACGAGTGATGAAATCGCTCGGGAAACAGGTGATCCTGTATACACCTGTTGTAAAAGATGAGCATTTCCTGAACGCAGTGTCATATCTGGTGCGTCGTTTGGATGAAAATACAGGTAAAGATAATTTCCTGAGTTATGCATTCAATCTGAAAGTCGACTCGGAACACTGGAAATTTTTATATGACCAGTTTCTGCAGGCATACGCGCTTAAGGATACGATCAAACCCGAACCTACAAGAAAACAGAATCGTAATCTGCCTCCACTTCCCGTAACGGAAACGGATACTTTCCATAATGAACCCGACACGGATTTTGATTTGCACAATAACCGTAACTGGGCGGATTCTATACGCCACAAGTGGAAAAAAAGTAAGGAAGATACACCTTATGTGATCCCTGTACAAGTGGGCGGTAAAGAAATCTTTGTTGGAAAGAAACGCCCGTATATGGATCGCAGCCAGGATGACGAAGTATGTGTTTGCGAAGTACACCTGTCTGATCTGGAACAGATGAAAAATATCGTTGATATTGCTGATACTGATGCGCCCGGCTGGCGTAAAACCACACTGGAAGAACGCAACAAATTATTGAATCGTGTGGCTGATCACCTTTGTGCAGCACGTGGCGACCTTATTGGCTGTATGTCGGCCATCACAGGCAAGACCTTCACGGAAGGAGACGTTGAAGTGTCTGAAGCAGTCGATTTTTGTCGTTTCTATCCCATCAGCATGAAACATTTTGACGGATTGGAAACTATCCGTTGTACACCTAAAGGAGTAATCCTGGTTATTCCGCCGTGGAATTTTCCACTTGCCATACCTGTCGGTGGTGTCGCTTCGGCGTTGGCCTGCGGAAACAGCGTGATACTAAAACCGGCGACAGTAGCTTTCCCCATTGCATGGGAGTTTGCCAAATGTTTCTGGGCTGCCGGGGTACCGAAAGAAACCCTGCAAGTGGTGTGTTGCGACGGTCGTGACCCCCTCAATTATCTCACTGCTCATCCGGTCATTAAGCATGTGATCCTTACCGGTGGAACAGATACGGCTTTCCGCCTGTTGGCAAATAATCCCCGTTGTCCGCTTTCTGCCGAAACAGGGGGTAAGAACGCTATTATCCTTACCGGTAGCGGAGACCGTGATCATGCGATACTAAATGTAGTTGCATCAGCATTCGGTAATTCCGGACAAAAGTGTTCGGCTTGCTCACTATTGCTGGTGGAAAAAGAAATATACAACGATCCCGAGTTCGCATCCAAATTAAAAGATGCCGTTACCAGTATGCAAACAGGTAGCGTGTGGGAACCGAACCATATCATCGGTCCCATGGTCGATAACCATAATGAAAAACTATTACATGCCATCGAACATCTGGAACCGGGTGAATCATGGCTGGTAGCACCTGAATTTATGGACAATAAGAAATATATTCTGAAACCCTGCGTAAAATGGGGAGTTCGTCCGGAAAGCTATACCTTTCGTACCGAATTGTTCGGACCGCTATTGGCCGTAGTATGTATCGATAACTTACAACAAGGTATTGAATATGTCAATGCTACCGGATACGGTCTCACTTCGGGACTTCAGACACTGGATGAAACCGAACGCGAATTATGGCGCAACAGCATTGAGGCAGGTAATCTCTATATCAATCGTGGAATCACAGGTGCTATTGTCAATCGTCAACCTTTTGGCGGAATGAAATTATCGGCTTTTGGCGGAGGTATCAAAGCAGGGGGACCAAATTATGTATCCTGCTTTCTGGATATTGAAGAAAACCAGCTGCCCGAAGCAGGTAAACCCGATACTGAGTTTGCTGCATTCGCAGCACTACTTGATGGCCCTGACAAAACACGATTTGAGTCTGCCGTCAGTAGCTACAGGCGAAACCTGGAATTGGAATTTTCACAGGAAAGAGATGTGAATCACATTATTGGGGAAGAAAATATGTTCCGCTATTTACCTTTGAAAAACTGTGTTTTACGTATTAAAACATCTGATCGGCTATGTGATTCATTAATGATCGTCACAGCCTCATGCTTGGCACAGACTCCTATAACAATAAGTGTTGCGGATGATGACCCGAAATACGGCGTCTTACAACAACTTGCAGGAAAAAATGACAGGTTATCTGTTGTTACTGAAGATGAAGCTTCATTCATCGGCCATATGGTAAAATATGAACGTATCCGGACGTGTAATCCCTACTTGTCTGATGCAATCTATAAAAAGGCTGCCGAACTGGGCAAATACATTGCCACTGCACCTCCGTTAGCAGAAGGAAGGGTGGAAATGCTCCATTATATGAAGGAACAAAGTATTACATTTGAATATCATCGGTACGGTAGCATCACGGAATAGGGATATCAAACAATACCATCCGGACAGTGTAAGGGGAGGTGTGTAGCATCATTTAACAATATCATGAATCGTTTGAGCTAAACTTTGAAAGTCCAGGGTTAAATGAAAATATAATCTTGAATTTTGATCCCGAACCGAGCTTGCGAGCTCATCAAAGATAAACTTTGAACTTTGATTATTTTCGTCTTTAACAGGTATTTTTCGTTTTCATACTTAGCCTTGCATGTATATCGAAAAATAATGCGATTTTTGTGTGATTTGCTGAAAGTTATTTTATAAATTTCGAATTTAAAATCCATATTAACTTCGTTGAGCCCTGCGGGGTTCAAGATCAATAACACTTTGAATATTAGTGAATTCAAATATAGATTTGTGTAATTGTGTTTTATAATCTATGTAAGGATATTATATACAAAATAAGATTACTGTAATTAACCAATTGAACCATTAAAAAACGGAAAGAACATGAAAACGAAAAGAAGAAATAAATCAGGTTTGTCATTGATTGCTATGTTAATTATGTTCGTAATTTCCGGAATGGAATCAGAAGCCCAGGACTGGCCGCAATGGCGGGGTCCGGACCGTGACGGTATATCGAAAGAAACCGGTTTAAACCTGGATTGGTCGGAAAGTAAACCACCGCTTTTATGGGTATTCAAACAGGCAGGTTCCGGATATTCCTCTCCGTCTATTGTCGGAACCACGCTTTATTGTCAGGGAGCTGCAGACGATAATGATTTTGCATTCGCCCTGGATACGAAAACCGGCAACCTGAAGTGGAAACAATCACTAGGAAAACTGTTCGTTATGGACCGGGGTAACGGTCCCCGCGGTACGGTTACGGTTGACGGCGATAAATTATATCTAATCCGTGGAGGCGGTCAATTGCACTGCCTTTCGGCTGCTGACGGCAAGTTGCTGTGGCAAAAGGATTTCAGGACTGATTTTGGCGGTAACATCATGTCAAATTCGGATTGGGGTTTCAGCGAGTCGCCGCTGGTAGACGGTGATCTCGTTATCTGCACCCCTGGTGGTGACGGAGGAACTATGATAGCGCTCAACAAAAATACAGGCGATTTAGTATGGAGATCTACGGAATGGAAAGATATGGGAGGTTACTCTTCCCCGATCGTAGCCGAAGTCGACGGGATCCGGCAGTATATCCAACTGGCGCGTAACGGCGTGGCAGGTATAGCGGCAAAAGACGGAAAATTATTGTGGAGCGCTAATGTCGGTGGTAACAGGACCGCTGCCATCCCGACACCCATCTATCATGACCATATGGTTTACGTTACTTCAGGGTACAACGCCGGCTGTGCCGGTCTCAGGCTTGCCAAAGATGGAGATAAATTCAATGTTGAGACCGTATACACCAACAGGAATATGTCCAACCATCACGGTGGCGTCGTTCTGGTGGGCGATCATATATACGGTTATTCGGATGGTCCGGGATGGGTGTGCCAGAATCTGGGGACAGGTGAAACAGTATGGAAACAGAGGATCAGCGAACCCGGTAAAGGCGCGGTAACCAGTATCGGCAGCCGCCTGCTCTGTCTTGACGAAAGAACCGGTTCACTCACTGTCGTATCTGCTACCCCGGACGGCTGGAAAGAGTTTGGCCGACTGGAAATACCGGAAAGATCCGAAGTGTCATCCATGGACAAAATGGTGTGGACTCATCCTGTTATCGCTAATGGCAAACTTTACATAAGGGATCATGATTTGCTGTTTTGTTTCGATTTAAAAAATAATGTTTTGTAGAGCGAAGAACAGGTATTGTTGTTGAATTGAAGATAAAGCAGATGATCTGTTATTTGAAGAACCGGACTCTGTTTTAAAAATGACTTTGAGTAAAGAACCTGAAACGAATTTACCCCTGGTATAATTCAGTTAATTTATTTATTATAAAATGTGTTATTGTCATATAAGACAATGATCTGGGTTTCTTATTTCAACTATCTACATCATTTTAATAAGAAATACACTGTCAGGAGTAAATATTTATTTTAACTATCTTTGAGGACTTCTATTTCAATAAAAATGATCGTAAAATGGCAATTACTAATGAAGAGCCGAAGTTTGTGAATCATAAGGAGATATTTGTCAGATCCATTGTTGAATGTAATGCATCGTAGTATTATAATGTCAACAATCTCGAACAAATATGGCCAGTCTTTGTTAACTTAAGAAGTTACCTTGACCTTTTTAATTATTAAGAAAAAAGAAAGAGTTAGCTTTGTGTAGTTAAGTGTTATAAAATCAGTATTTTATCATGATAAGAGGCTGAACACAGATTTAATAGAAAAGAAGAGTTGCCTTATTTGGATTTGAAGGCAAAGAATTGGCTCATGGGGATGATTTGATGATTTTCCTCAAAAGAGTTACACGGAACAAAAATCAGGATGACTTCTCAAACAAAAACTTTATATCACTTTTATTGTATCAACCAGAGATGATTGTTTTCTTGTATAAAATAATTTTTGTAAGGAAGAAATTTTTCTTTTCATATTTATTTGTTGTCATGTTATTTACACAATTTCATTCGTGTGATACCATCGATTACCAGACAACCAATGAAAATACCATACAAATCGTTATCAGGAATACGGGGTCGCCATCTACCCGTGCACACGGCAGCGGTTCTGACGACCTCGACCATGTAGTCAACCGCATCAGGATCCTGGCTTTCGACCCTGGTACCGGTCAGTGTGCAAGTAATGTACGTTATATGGCATCTGTGGGTGATGTCATTTACCATAAGATCAGGGGAGGTATCTATAATTTCGTTTTCCTGGCCAATGAACCGAATCTGACTGCTATTGCAAATGCACTGGAAAACGTTTCGAATTATTCGGACCTTGCCGGGATATCGCTTCCTGAATCGGTATTTTCCCAGACATCCCTTATTCCTTTTATTCAGCAAATCGATAATTTACAGGTATTGGGTGACGGTTCGGGCGCCATCATTGACGGAGGTACTGTTGTCTCGGTAATCCTGCTTGCACTTCAGCACATGGGAGTCCGGGTGGATGTTACGTTGGAAGCCACTGAAAATCTGGATAATTTATTCACAGGGGTAACTTTCAGTACGATACCCGACGTGGTACCATTGTCTCCTTCCACTGAAGTAACTTCCCGGAAAACCATACGGAAATTTACCGTTGCCGAAAATGCCGGCATGTTCTCCTCTCCGGCGCTCACACAGGAACAGACTGACCGGGGCATCGTTTGGGTGAAACAGGTTACAAGGGTCATCCTGCCATCCAATATTTTCACGCCTTTTTCGGATAAGAGCAAAGCGACTGTGATGACGGTCAACCTTCTGGACAAATACAATCCGTCGTGTGAACTGCGCGGAGGTGACGACGATTACACCCTTCCTTACGACCGCGCTCTACTGTGTGTCGGGGTAGTAAAAATGCCGCTGGAACTGAATATACAGACAACCCCGTGGAACGAGGAATACTACAATTGGGGCCTTCCTGTCAGGATTCTGAATGTATCCCGGTTCAACGCGGATATTACGGATTTCAACGGGGCGAGGATCACCTTTATATCCAATATGCCCGTGGTACGCGTTCTTCCCACAGCTTACCAGGGGGCTTCGGGTACCCAGACGATAAGGACCAACCTTGTTTTCAACAGTCTGGCCGACGAAACCGAAAATAATTACCGCAATCCGGTACCGGAAAGGCTCTATTACAGCTACGATGCTTCTACCGGGCTTGGAACCGGTTATATGGATCTTTTGGGCGATGGGGCCGAGGAGGATAGTCGGAGTATGGATCTTTCCGGCACTTACAGGATCATTCTTTCGGCTGAAAATACAGATAGAAGCAACGCATTACAACGCGAAATTACAGTAAACATCTCCCAGTCAGGAACTCGTTTCATGGATTACGGAGAAGATAGTGGTGTGGGTTATAATGGCGCGTTTTTCAGAAATGACCAGACCGGGGAGCGAATCATTACGATGCAAAATACCATCAATCGTTATGAAGATTGGGAGGGTAGTTATCAAAACTATTTGACCGAGTGGAGCGCAGAAATAATTGAGGGCGGTGATTTTATCGTTTTGAGCAGTACACCGAGTTTTGACCCCGCCGTCGGGACCGATAATCCAGGCAACGCGGAAGATTATCCGGTTACTCCGAATACTTACAAGGGCGAAACCGGCAAGAAGGTAACGGGTAAGGGCCGCATCTATTTCCGTATCGGCACCACAGGTAAAAATACGGGTTCACCACGATATGGTGTAGTAAGAATTTCCTGGCTGCGGTATGCATGGACTGATGTTACAACCGACATTTATGTCCGTCAGGGAGAGGAAGCCGATTATATTTATTCGCCTTCGGAACAGATTGCCGAGGGTATTCTATCTGGCCAATACAGAACCAATGCTAAAGCATTTTCTCCCTATAATCTAACAGCGGATGTGGGAAACAGTTATACCAAAGTCCAGAATCAGGACGGATACAGGGCAAAATTTACGGAATATCCGACACAGGCAGGTGCCTTTTTCCAGTGGGGAACCATCGACCGTTTACCTTATATTAACCGTACTGATGGCAATGGCCAATGGTTTTACAAGGCTTATACACCGGTAGCGTCTTATTCTCCCGCGTCGGTTGTGAAGACTTTCTGGGAAAACAATATATATGTCTGGCAGAATTGGAGTGCTGACTGGGTTTCAGTCGCCCAGGCACAGCGTAAGTTCGGATGGACCACACCCGGAACATCAGAAGAGCCTGTACAAACATTTGTACGCGAAAATTACTATGAAGTAAGTCCGGACGGATACCGCCGTCCCACTGACGGGGATACGGAGAATTACCTGAATGCCCGAAACGGTCCTTATCCGAATATGGTAATAAATAACGGCAGTGAAAATGTAAATTACGGTGGGCAGCCGGCAACGCGAGTGGATTACAGTTCGCAGATAAGCGGCTCGGAGTGGAGGGTATCATTGTTCAAAACACCTCGTGGTGGAAGTGGAACAAACCACTATAATGAAAACCCTTATACTGCAAACGATGGCGATTTGGTGTCGAACCCACCTGTTAATGTGACTGCAACAGTTATTACTGAAAAAACATATCCGGATATCCATGAAAACTGGGAATTCGGCTTTTACGCCGACGGATTTTTCGATAGACGTCCCATCAACAGGAATTTGTTAGGAGTATCGGTGAATAACGCCTATGCCGCATTCAGAGGAAACCTGTTCTATCATCCGGATAATAATAAATCTGTTTTCTTCCCCGCCCCGGGACGAAGGAATCTTGAGGATGGAACGATACAATATACTGGCGGTTCCGGTTATTATTGGTCCTCGACACCGGCACCCCCCTCCAGTGTGGACGTTTTCGACGGGATATGGGGAATAGAAATGAGGCATTTTTGTTATCCGATGCCATATGCACAAGCTTACGGTTTGTCCATCCGGCCTGTGAAAATAATAAATCCGTAACCATTGATCAGTAAGATAAAATTAACAATGAACATCGCATATACATACCGTAGACATAAAAATCTGATAAATACGATTTTTGTACTGTTGTTTGCGGCAGCTGTAGGCTATGGTTGTTCAAAGGAAACAAAATACGCAGATGATGATAAAACCGCTAATGTCAGCGTTACCCTCGAACTGTTCACTCGCGCAACAGGCTATGGTGAACCGGTAACCCGGACGGGTTATGCCGATGAGGATGGAATAGGAAGGACGCCATGGGTACTTGTATTCAGTGGAAACACGAATTCTGCTGTTTTTGTTGAAGCGGTACAGGCATTTGAAAACCCTGCCACATCGAAAATATACGTTGTACTGCAACCACAGGCAAGCGATTGCCAATTACTTATTCTGGCCAATACGCCGTCCGCCTTCTATATTAATGGCATAACCAATTATCCATTCGATGCCGATAACCTGAATACGCAACTAAAAGAAAAAACCCTCTCACAGGTCTGTGCTATGCTACTGACAGCACCGCTGTCAGCTTCCGAAACCAACATTCCCTATACCGGCCAACGGATCCCGATGAGCATTAATGTTCCGGTATCGGGCATCGACAATAATTTGATACTGGGAATATTAAACCTGAACCGTGCGGTAGCCAGAATGTTTGTAACGAATTCTGCTTCCAATTTTACTCTTCTTGGCATTAATTACATAGGTAATATTTCCCGGCAGGGACGTCTGCACCAGCTTTCCGGCGAACCACTAATGGATAACTCGTCGATTTTGGGTGTTTATTACGATCCTGCAAACGACATAGCGGCTGCCAATCCCAGTGAGGACAACTCTATGCAGGGGACATGGGCCAATCCTTTATATGTGTATGAAGCTCTTACCGCTTATGGAATATTCGTTATTATCCGTGGGGAGTATGAAGGTGTGACTTATTATTATAAAGCCGCCATATTGGATGGTTCCGGGAGTGCTATTCAGATCAATCGCCATACACATTATAATTTCACTATAACATCGGTCACCGGCCCCGGTTTCACAAGCCTGGCCAATGCCCTGGCTTCCAAGTCCCCATCTAACACAGTCAACTATACATTGACTGTTGTTGACCTTAATTCACATGAAATAATCGCCAACGGTGAATATTTTATGGCAGTAACAAATTCCCATTATGTGATCCATACTCCGGAGGGTACCGATGAAGAATATGTGGCTTTTACCATTACGAATAACTGTACACACGATTTTCCGAACGACAACCTGATATCTGTCGCTTCGGGCACAGGGTTGGAGATTACATCGACTCCAAAGATGCAGATTTCGCCAAATAGTTCTACGGTTGTGACTGACGATGTAACAATAAAAATGAGTACAGGGTTTACGAACGGGACCATTAGTATCATACTCGGTAACCTTAGTAAAGCCGTGACCATAGAGCGACGTGAGCGGATCGTCAGTACCGGAACAGTTGTATCGGACTTCGCTTCATCCCTTACCCCAGGTGGAAAATATACCTCGGCTTATGTGGCCGATCCGGCGAATACGTCCTGGCTGCAACTTTCGCCATTTAGCGACCGGGTACTCGAATCTTACGAAGATATATACGTGGACAGCGGTGATATTTTTCTGCATGTGGGAGCGAATGGTACTGGTTCGGTCCGTAAGAACGGAATTGTGTATGTGAACACTGCAGCCGATGTTGCTTCGCTGAAACGCATCAAATTTGAAGTAGAACAGGAATAGAAGATAAAGACAATGTTATATATGGTCAGAAAAATTATTTTGTTCGCAATGCTGCTTGCCGGAATAGTCGTTCCGAATGCTTCGGCACAGAAGATAGCCGTCAAAAGTAATCTTCTGGATGTTGCGGTGGGAACACTGAACCTCGGGATGGAATTCGGACTGACGCCTAAATGGACACTGAATGTGCCTCTCAGCGTAAATCCGTGGAGATTCGGTAGCGGCGCACGCTATTGCCATTGGGGGGCGCAGCCTGAAGTACGGTTTTGGTTCAGCAAGGGCTCTACGCGGTTCAGCCAGAATTTTACTCGGTTCAACCGGGCTTTCGTAGGGGGGCATCTACATTTTGCCAGTTACAACTTCGGCAATTGGCCTGACTGGGTAGTGGCCAGCGACAATATGAAGCAGTCCCGCTATCAGGGTTATCTATTCGGCGGCGGTATTTCGGTGGGGTATTCATGGATATTGAAAAGACGCTGGAGTATAGAGGTTTCGACCGGGTTGGGATATACCCGTGTCCATTATGAAAAATACCCTTGTAGTGAGTGCGGGTCAAAACTGAAGGAGTCGGGTAAAAATTATTTCGGGCCTACCAAAGCCTCCGTTTCATTGCTTTATATGATTAAATAAACGTAAATCGTATGAAAAACTTCATTATACCGATCATTTCCATATTGCTTCTGTGTAGGCCGGGTATCTGTGGGGTTATCATGCAGACCAAGCCTTACAAGGGGTATGTAACTATTGAGCCTGTCCTTATGGAGCAGCGGTACGGCAAACTTCGTCTCGAACTGGACATCGTTCTGAAAAACTTCGAACTGAAATCGACCGAAAACATCACTTTAACACCGGTTCTGGTTGGAGGAGAAAAGAAAACAAGGTTACCTGAGGTTGAGTTGAAAGGACGTGATGAGTATCTGCTTTACGAACGTGAGCTCGCACTTATGAGCGCAGCAGACCGGAAAAAGTTCCATCAGCCGTATATGGTGGAACAGATCAGGCGTAAAAGAAGCGGTGTCCTGAATTATCATTACGAATTGGAATACGAGTCCTGGATGGCGGATGCTGTGGTAGAATTTGATATGGCTTCCGGAGGACAGACTTTTGCCACAGAGCGTCCCGTTATCGGCACGGTTAGTGATCCTACCGGTACAGTCAATGTCGCACCTGTTGGATATAAAGTGGTCCCGCATCCGGCTTATGTGCGTTCCGAAGTGGGAGAGGGGAAACAGCATGCGGTTGAAGTAGAGGTCTTCCTCGATTTCGGAGCCAATGAGACAGGGATAAGGGAGGATTATAAGAACAATACTGCCGAACTGGCGAAAATACACCGTATGATCAGTGAGATCAGGGGGAATCCGAATATCAGGGTGAACAGTCTGTCTATTATCGGCTATGCTTCTCCTGAAGGTACACTGGCCAGTAATAAGATCGTTTCAGAACGCCGTGCGAATGCGCTGAAAGACTATCTGGTTGCACAATACGATTTCCCATTATCACTCTACCATATCGCATTCGGCGGGGAAAATTGGGACGGTCTGGTTGAAGCGCTCGGCAATATAAAGATGCAATATAAGGATGAAGTATTGGATATTATTGATCGGGTCTCCATAGAAGAAGGCCGGGAAACGCGGCTGATGGAACTCCATGACGGAAAGCCCTACCGCTATATGTTGGAACATATTTTTCCAGGTCTGCGTGTAGCCACCTGCAAGGTTGAATACAGCATCCGAAATTTTGAACTGGAAGAGGCGCGTGAGATCATCAAAACCCGTCCGCGGGAACTCAACCTTAACGAGATGTTTCTGGTGGCCAACTCCTATCCGGAAGGTTCGCCGGAGTTCGTGGACGTATTCGAAACGGCAGTAAGGATGTATCCGCAGAGCGAAGTCGCGAACCTGAATGCGGCTACATCGGCCCTTATGCGCAACGACCTGATCTATGCCCGGAGGTATCTGGACAGGGTAGATCCGGAGCTATATCCGGCGGAATACAATAATACGATGGGCCTGATCTTCCTGCTTGAAGAAGATTTCGGCAAAGCGGAGGAATACCTTGGCAAGGCGGCCGGACACGGCCTTAAAGCAGCCCGTTTGAATCTTGAAGAATTGAAAAAAGTGAAAAGCAATTAATATAATTAACCATTTAATTTTAATCATATGAAAAATCAAGTTTTTTTAACCCTGGCCTTTTTCGGGTTACTGTTTGCTTCCTGCAACAAGGATACCGAGAACGACACCGATAATGATATTGCGACGAGCCTTGAGGGCGATGCATGGATCTCGTTGAGTATCAACTCGACATCCAACAATACCCGCGCCCTGAATGGTGAGATAACCGGTACCCCGGCTGAAACCACCATCGGTACTGTCCGTGCTATTTTCTTCGATACTGGTCTGGAAGTAACTGCGGATGTGCCTCTCACAGCACAGGCTGGTAATATTGGCCAACCTACGGGTACTCCCGGTGATGCATTTAAAGTTCCCGCCACATCAGCACATGTCCTTATCGTGGCCAATCCGCCCGCATCATTCGGCGTAAGGAGTGAAGGGGATTTATTTTCAGCCGTCAACACGGCGCTTACCGATGCGGCCAGCGTGGTTGCGGCAGACGATAAATTCATGATGTCCAATGCTAAAGGCGATCTGGAACCTACCGATAATAGCACCGGCGCCCTGGAAACATTGACGCTCTACACCAATGCCACCGCAGCCAAGAACAATGCCCTGTCCATCAATATAGACCGTGTAGTGGCAAAAGTCAGGGTCAATATTTCGAACATCAATACAGCCGCAATTGTCGACGGTACAGGTTGGGTGCTGAACGTGACAAATAAGAAATTCTTTCCTGTTTCGAAGAGGGCGAAAACCTATCTGGAAGGAACAGCAAGAGGTTGTATTACACCGTACGACCAGTATAAGATCGGTTCGTACCGCGTAGACCCGAACTATGACAATACCAATATCGGGGTATGGTCGACCGCCGACTATGCATTGAACTATAATTATTACCTCGAAAGTTCTGCTCCTGCAGCCGGGGACTGGAAAGTTTCCGGTGGGTCGGACTATTGTCACGAAAATACACAGGAGAAGACTTACAATATGCACGCTTATACGACACAGTTGTTGGTGAAGACTAATTTCGCCCCAGCTAGTTTCGTTAATCCTGGCAGTACTGCTGCTGAAACTAATGCTTCAGCAACCATCGACTGGATGCGTATCAACAACGGTTTCTATAGCTTCACTACGTTGAAAAACTGGATCGAGGATGAACTTACCGGCAAATATTCCGGCGGTGCTCCGGATAGCCATACCACGCCTATATCGACTACTGTGAATGCATACCTGGCATCCATATCTTCAACTGTGTCGATCCCGTTGCCGACGGCAGCAGAATATGCCGATCCGCCATACAGCAATACTGTAGCTAATGTTATTGATGCTTTCAATACGGATTGGGCAACCATCCAGGCAGATATTGTGGCTGCCGGCGCTGCATCATCCAATGGATTCGTGTTCTACAACGGCGGTTTGAACTACTATAAGGTCATGATCAAACATGACAATAGCGATGCCGACGATGTAGTCAATGAGTTCGGAGAGTTCGGCGTAGTACGCAACTCTGTTTACGATGTCAATATTACTGCGTTCAACAATCCCGGATATCCGACCATTCCTGCCCCGGATCCGAATGCCCCGGACGAAGACGAAAAAGTATGGCTTTCTGTGCAGATCAATGTTAACCCGTGGACCTGGTACACTCAAAATGAGATACTGTAAATAATTAAAAACGGAGGGTAGCGCCTTCGCGCGCTCCTCCGTTTTAGATATTTTGATTTTGCCTGTAATGAAGATAAGAGATCTGATATACAAACTGGTTTTACTCTGCCTCGCAGTAAGTCTGTGGCCGCTCCACTCCTGCAACAGTTTCCGTGAATATTTACCGGAATGCCGTCTTTATGTGCAGTTTAGTTATGACCACAACATGCTTTCGGCAGATGTATTCCATAAGCAGGTAGATAAAGTAGAGTTGTATATTTTTGACACTGACGGTATATTTCTGTTCAAACAGACCGACGAAGGCGCTCTTCTCGCCAGGGAAGATTACCGGATGGAAGTATTTATCCCCACAGGGAGATACAGGTTCATCGTATGGGCCGGAGCGCATGATTCTTACGAGATAGCTTCGCTCATTCCGGGTACATCTGATATTGAAGAACTGAAATTGAAGCTGAAACGCAGCCAGAACCTCATTATAGATAAAGAACTGGAACCACTTTGGTACGGCGAGATCACCGATGTTGATTTTACAGGAAGAACCACCCAAACCGAGGTTGTCAGCCTTATTAAAGACACCAACAAACTCCGTTTTGTATTCCAGGGACAAACCCCTGCATGGACGATCAATGTGGACGACTATAGTTACCAGATACTCGAATCGAACGGATACCTCAACTATGACAATTCATTGCTCAGTGATGATATATTGAGTTACGAACCATATCATACAAAGCAGGAAAGTGCGCAGGCCGCTGCTGTAGAGCTGAATACCATGCGGTTGATGGCCGACCGGCAGACCCGCTTTGTCGTTACCCACAAGGCTACGGGTAATGTCGTGTTCGACATCGACCTGGTCTATTTCCTCCGGTTGACCGAAATGGAAATGTATAATACCTGGGATGAGCAGGAATATTTCGACCGCAAGGATGAATATGTGATTGTTTTCTTCTTCTCGGAACAGTCAGATCCCGATGGCCCATGGGTCGCTGTCCGGGTGAACATCAATACCTGGACATGGTACTTCCAGACGGAAGGATAAGTCCGGGCCTAAAATAAAAGACCTGCTTATGAAGCACTCATAGGCTAAAATAATGAGAGGTAATTATAAACAGATCATGTACGTATGAAAAAGGCGGTAATCCTGATGTTCATATATTCTCTGCTGACCGTTTCGTGTACAAAAGACGATGAACCGGAACCGCAGGAAACGGAACGGACCGTATTTATGTACCTGCCATGGTCAACGAACCTGGCCGCCCACTTTGCAAAAAACCTGACGGATCTTGAAACGGCTTTACAGGATAATATACTGAAAAATAACCGCTTGTTGGTGTTTTTATCCACATCGTCGACCGAAGCCATCATGTTTGAGATGGAATATAAAGACGGAAAGAACACCCGCACCACGCTGAAAGAGTATACCAACCCGGCTTTCACTACATCAACAGGAATTACCTCCATATTGAACGATGTTCGGTATTTTGCCCCGGCCAATCGCTATGCCATGATTATCGGCTCGCATGGGATGGCCTGGTTACCCGTGCAGCAGGAACAAAGCACATTAAAGCTGGGTAGGGAAAAGGACTACTGGGAATATGAGGGAGTTCCCGAAACCCGGTTTTTTGGAGGGACGACCCCTGAATACCAGACAGATATCACGACACTTGCCAGCGGTATTGCCGGTGCAGGGATAAAAATGGATTATATTCTTTTTGATGATTGCTATATGTCGTCCATCGAGGTAGCTTATGAACTGAAAGATGTGACCGACTATCTGATCGCATCGCCTACTGAAGTGATGGTGTATGGGTTCCCATATCATACAATCGGCCGTTATCTGGTAGGGAATGTCGATTTACTGGGAATATGTAATGGATTTTATGATTTTTACAAGGATTACCAATACCCTTACGGAACCATCGGTGTAACAGTGTGTGCCGAATTAGATGCCCTGGCGGCGGTGATGAAAGAGATGAACTCCAGATTCTCTTTCGATCCGGCCCTGTTGAGTGAAGTTCAACGGATGGACGGTTAC
>JAISOY010000130.1 GCA_031275285.1 Bacteroidales bacterium
TATGCAGAAATTCTGCTCTCTTATGCCGAAGCATTGAATCAGTTGGGTAGTGAAAGTTTTACTATCGATGTGGATGGAGAATCGCAAACCTTTAGCCGGGATATTAACGAAATCAAATGGGCTTACAATCAGGTGCGTTACCGTGCCGGATTACCGGGCCTGACGGATGCCGATCTGGCTGATGCCAACGAGGTGTTGAAAAAGATCAAGCGGGAACGCATGGTGGAATTCCTGTTTGAGAACCGGCGTTATTTTGATGTACGCCGCTGGGGTGATTATGAAGCTTCGGAAGGCGAAACCATTATAGGGATGAATACGGCAGCCGGAAAGGATGCCTATTACCAGCGTGTTGTACCGGGAAGTTCCCGTATAGCCCGGCGGATTGTTGACAGGAAGATGATTTTCGTACCGATACCCAAAATAGAGATGAAACGTCTTCCGTCTTTTGATCAGAATCCCGGATGGTAAAAATGTTTAATGCTTGTTTCACATCTAATAATTGAAAATATGAAATGTCTAAAAATATGTATGGTCATGATCTTTGCGTTTGTACTACAAGCCTGTGATCGTGATGAAATCTTTGAGCGGGAACAATACAAGCATGTGGTCGCTCTGTTAAGTGAGGGCACTTCCAACATCTTTGCCGAGGAACATGACCCTGCTATGGCAAATGAAGAAGGCTATACGGGAGGTTATGTTGCCGCATCGTGCGGCGGCTCCCTGCCCACAAACGAACCTGTTGTACTCAGTCTTGCTGAGGATGCCGGCTTATTATCGGAATACAACAATAATAGTTTTGCAACGGAGGCATATAAATATGCCCTTTATCTTCCGGCAAACAGATATAAGATTGACAGCCATACCATTACCATACCGCAAGGCGAGCAGTATGGGCGGATGAAGATATGGTTGCGTGCCGGGGGATTGTCACCGGACTCTGTTTATTTCATTCCTTTCCGGGTGGAACAGAGCTCGGCGTATGAGTTGAATCCCGTTAAAAGTACGGTGTTGTACCGCGTATACCTGAAAAATTTCTGGGCTTCTGCAAAATCTGTTCCTGTTTATTCACACCGGGGTATCAAACAGGAAAAAGGTACAACCACTCTTGTTAATACTATGATGACCAAACAGATGTATCCTGTATCGGGTAATGAGGTGAGGATATTTGCCGGTAACAAGATCATCACCGAACTCACAGTGAATCTTATTGAAAAATGGGCGATACGACTTTCTGTGGATGCCGACGGTAATGTAACCATCCGTCCGTGGAGTGATTCTCACTTTGGAATTAAGGTAACCCAGGTAGACGGAGATCCTGAATACCCGAATGTTTTCAGACTTGTGGACGACGGGTATGGTAAAACCTTTAAGACCTTCCTGCTGTGTTACGATTATGTCGATTCTGATGACGGCGTCACCACCTACAGGATGAAAGAAGAGTTGAGAATTGAAAATATTGTAACTGTAAAATAAAACAGGCATGGAAAAAATTAAAAAAATATCGGATAATGTTGGCATTTTTCTCCTGGTTGCATTACTGGGTGTAACCTATGGATGTGTTGAATACGATAAACTCGATATTACAGAAAAACCCTATGTAGACAAAACTTCGGTGGTAATATACATAGGTGAAGGTGTTGGCGATCATAACCAGGCACAGTTAAAAAGCAGCCCGGAAGGCAAACAGTATACATGGACAAGCCTTGATCCGTCTGTTGCTACGGTTACCCAGACAGGGCTGGTAACAGCGGTAAGTGAAGGATTCGCCGTAATCTCCGTTACCTCTTCAAGTGACCAGACCAATGTAAATGTGTGGGTGCGGAACTGGATCCCGTTCGAGGACTTCACATTGGACAAACAACAGGTTGAGGTAAAAAGGTTGGATAAGGTTCAGATAGTGGCTACCCCTGTACCGCAAAATGCTTCTGAAGCAGATATACGGTGGACTTCTTCTGATCCTGCTGTAGCAACAGTGCTTGACAACGGATGGATCATGGGTAACGAGATAGGTAGCGCTATCATTACTGCCAGTGCCGCAGGCAAGGAATACCAGGTGGAAGTAGAGGTAGTACCGGCCATAGCGAGATTTACGATTAATGCCGCGAACATACCGGGATATACGGCAAGTAATGCCGGGACTATAGGGTACAGTTCCCAACATGGAGGGTACACCATTTTGAATCTGTTCGACGGAAATATCACTACATTCTGGCATACTAATTATAGTGCTCCAGCATCGGACTTTCCACATTGGTTCATTGTGGATCTGCGCCGTTCTGTGATCGTTACCGAAGTGATGTTACAACGCCGTCAGGGTAATTTCCCATCAGCTAATGGTTTCTACCTGTATACATGTCCGGATGTCACAGTCGACCAGAATGATCCTGTAAATGGTTACCCATGGGAAATGCAGGGAGATTATACATTTAATCCGGACATTAATGACGAACAACGGTATGTGATGCCAGATGCTCTAACGGCACGTTACATCAAGGTTTATTTTGATGTCAAGCACAAGGATGGAAGAAGTCCTTATGCTCAATTTGCCGAATTTGGAATATATGGGTATTAATCATTTGATACCGGATAAGTGAGTGTAAAAGTGTTCAACTAGAAACATACTGTGTTTTCCGGTAAACACAGTATGTTTTTTCAAAAATGCATTGTGCTTTTTTAAGAATGCAGTTTCCTTTTTTAAACGCTGTTTTTTATCCGATAATGATGTTTTTCAATTAATTATGAATAAGGTGAAATGTTTATTTATTCTTTAAAATGCGGTAGATAATATGAAAACCTTTGTCATGATTTTTTTTTCGGTCATGCTTTCTTATGTCGTTACAGGCCAACCATACCAGGACGATAGGGAATATAAGGCTAAAAACAACACATACAAATGCAGGTACAGTATTGCTAAATCCGATGGTCACCATTTTTATGAGTTTACCAATACCAGAAATGTATTGAAAAATACTAAGTCCGGACTTATCGGATATTCCCCGTTGCCTGTACTGGAGTCAAAGCGAAAGCTGATGGAATTGTTGTGTGAAGTATATGGTGGTAAAGAAAAAATACAAATGATGGGTTCCGAAGAAATTGATTTGTATTTTTATGTCGGTATGGATTCCAGAGTCAGGGAATTAAGGATCACCGTGTCGTCTGATACCGAAGTTCCCAAAACCACGATCTTTCAGGTGGAAACTATTGAAAACCTGATCAGGGAACGAATACGTTTCGTTTTTGACCGGAATAGCTTCTACTATCGCAATGCAATTTATCTCATCGGAGGCCCCATTGCTTTCACGATTTCCGAAATACCGGAATTATTGGAAAAGATATTATGAAAGTAAATATGAAATCTTAAACTTTTGAATTTTTAAACATGAAAAAAACGTTCGTTATCTTATTGTTGGCCATGTTCGGCATAACAGGCGTCAATGCTTCGGTTACCAAAATATTATCACCCGATGGGCAGTTGGAGTTACAGGTAATTGTCGAAAAAGGGGTATCTGTCCGGTTATTTTCGGAAAAAGCAGAAGTTTTCAGTATAGAGGATATACGCCTGGATACCGATAAAGGGATCATTCCCGCGGAAAATCCCAGGATCAGGAAAATCCGGAAAAACTCGGTCAACAACATCATCAAACCTGTCATCAAAGAAAAACGGGCGGAAATTCCCGAACAATACAACGAAACAACCATTGAGTTCAGGGACAACAGTAAATTGCAGTTCAGGTTGTATAACGATGGGTTGGCCTATCGTTTTATCCTTGACCTGCCCGGAACCATAAGGATAAACAGCGACCAAGCAGATTTTGTCTTTGACGGTAATGCTCTTATCACCTATCAGAAAGACAACAATAATCCGAACAGCGATTATGAAAAACCTTATATCACTACCGCAATTAACAGGATGGAAGCTAATGATATGGGAAATCTGCCGGCTTTGGTAAAGAACGGAGCAGGAAAATTTGTTCTTTTTCTGGAGGCCGGTAGCAAGGATTATCCCGTGATGTGGGTTAAAAAGACATCCGGAGGGTTATCGTCTCATTACTGGGGAGTCCCCAGCGGATACAACGATAAGGGTAATTCGTACGGCAGGAAACGTACTACAGGAAACAAGGATTATATAGCAGAAACAAAGGCTTCCCGCAATTTTCCATGGAAAGTATTTGCTTTCGCCGAAAAGGAAACCGATTTGTTGACCAACCAGCTGGTTTACCTGTTGGGCGAAGAATGTAAGATAGACGACACTTCATGGATCAAGCCGGGTTGGGTAACTTTTGACTGGTGGTCGCGCCGCGGGATCTACGGTGTGGATTTTAAAGCGGGAGTCAATACGGAAACGGCAAAATACATGGTCGATTTTGCCCATGAATTCGGTATCCGTTATTTCCTGTTCGACGACGGCTGGACCTATAAGGAAGATCTGACACAGGCCGTTCCGGGTCTGGATATTGCCGAGGTGGTGCGTTACGCCGGTTCGAAAAATGTGGATGTGATGCTTTGGGTAACTTATGCCTTGTTCGATGATCAGATGGAAAAGGCCCTGGAACAATTTCAGAAATGGGGTATTAAAGGCATTAAGATAGATTTTATCAACCGTTCGGATCAGGAAGCCGTAAACTTTTATTGGAAGGCTGCCGAAGAATGTGCCAGGTATAAAATGGCTATAGATATTCATGGGGCCTACCGTCCTGACGGGTTACGCCGCGCCTATCCGAATGTATTGACCAGGGAAGCGCTCATTGAATTTGAATATAATGGCGGGAGAGATTGGGATAATCCGGATCATCATTGTACCTTGCCGTTTATTCGTAATGTAGCCGGTCCTATGGATTATATACCCGGAACCATGAACAATGCGACCAAAAACGATTTCAGGATCAATGGGAATAAACCCATGGGACAGGGAACCCGCGCCCATGCAATCGCTATGGCTGTAATAGCCGAAAGCCCCATTCAAATGCTGTCTGATGCACAACCTTTATATTATAACAACAGGGAATGTACGGAATTTCTGTTGGATATACCCGTAGAATGGGATGAAATAGCCCCATTGGATGCGAAAATCGGTGATTATGTGGCGATTGCCCGGAGAAATGGTTCTGTTTGGTATGCGACAGCCATCACTGATTGGGATCCGAGAAAGATAAATATAAGTCTGGATTTCCTTGAAGCCGGAAAAGAATATACGATGGAATTCATCAGGGACGGTATCAATGCCAATGCAACGGCGGTCGATTACAGGAAAGAGATTAAAAGGGGAGTAAAAAAGGGGGATAGGATAGAGATAGATATGGCTTCCGGGGGAGGTTGGATTGCGAAAATTGAAGAAAAATAAACTCACTAAACCTTGTGATTGTAAATAATTAGATATGAAGAATATAATGATATTTCCCTACTTTTCTTCGTTACTTTTTACTCATGCATAAATTATTATCAATGGTATTACGTGAAGGCTTCGCCGTTGACGCCGCAAAAAGTAACCAAAAACGGCTTGACAATTTTAACTCACTCCGCCTATCGGCTTCGTTCAGACAGAACTTAGCGTTAGCGTTCTCACGCAACGAAGTAAGTAAAATCGTCGAGTATGGTAGGCTTCGCCTGTTAAACGGACTTCGTCCGCACCGTAATTGGCATTTATTGGTTCTAGGTTTAATTTTTGGTTTTATCAGATTTTAACCCTTGAACTTTTGAGCTTCAAACTTTGAATTCGGAACTTTGAACCTTGAATTTTGAATTTTTAAAAGTCATGAAAAACATTATTATTTTATTCAGTTTGATCCTCTTGTCCGGGAGTTGTAAAAAAGAGCCGGGACATCCGCGGATTTACATTACCAATGACAAAAAAGCCGCTTTTACGGAAAAATTGAATACTGCCGAATGGGCCAGGTCTTCTTATGAAGCCATCAAAGACGGCGTAGAAAAATATGTGGACCGCCATGTAACTGACCCCGAGTGGATCATTTCGCGTATGCAGATGTATTGGGACACCCACCATGAAAGGATTTATGTGATCGGGAACGAGTTTTCGCACGGTACAGGGCGGGCGCCGGTTCCTACCGTAAAATTCCAGGGCAATCGTGATTGGGCAACCGATTACGCCATGCCTTCATTGGAAGATACCCAACCTTATATGGATGAAAAGGGCATGTATGTCCGGAATACGAAAAAGGAGGGACAACCGTGGGAATGGGTGCATCCTTCGAAAACAGGACGGATGATCGGTCCGATGAATGATCGTATCATGGGGCTTGCTGCCGATGCCGCTTTCCTGTACTGGTATACGGGCGAAGAAAAATATGCGGTTTTTGCTTCGGATATTTTCATGACCTATATACGCGGCATGCACCATCGTCGTGAACCTTTTGCCCTGGAACAATACAATAACAGCCACCTGATGGGATTGGCCACTTTTGAAGTCATTCTCGATGCCATCATACCGAGCCTGGCTGTGTGTTACGATTTTCTCCATGCATACCTGGAAAAGAAAGGCGAAGATTTCGAAATGATCGCAAGTGTACTCAAACGTTTTGCCGATCAGGAGATCATGTATGGTGTTCCGGATAACAACTGGAACATCTTTCAGGCGCGTTTCATCACTTACCTTGCGCTTGCCCTGGAGAGTGATTCGCATTATAAAGACGGAAAAGGCCGGCAATATTATATCAACGAGATCATGAACCATACCACCATCCGTCAATTCGCCCTAAAGGAAGCAGTTGCTGATATTTTTGATCCGGAGACGGGTATGTGGCCCGAATCGGCGACCTATTCCATGGGGGTATGTAAAGATATGCTGGATATTATCTGTTTGATCGATAATGCCGAGAATAACCGTATGCTGGATACTTTTGCCATACTGAAAAAAGCAATCCCCGCTACGGCTGAATATCTTTTTCCTAACGGGCGGGTTACCGCATTCGGTGATGCCAAATATGTTCCTTTAAGCGCTCCGTCTTTCGAAATGCTGGTTTCCCTGTACCGGAAGTATGGTGATACCGGCAGGGAGAAAGAAGCGACACAGGTATTATATAAGCTGATGGACGACAAATTCTATAACCGTAAGAATAAATCCATGTTCTCTTTGTTTTTCTACGTGGATGAATTGATGGATATCCAGCCGGAGGAGGTCACATACGATCACCTTACCAGTAATATGTTTTATGCCCCGAATACGAGCTGGCTGATGCAGCGGAACGGAAAAGACAGGAAGAACGGGATGGCTTTTTCCCTGGTGGGATCTTTCGGCAACCATGCACAGGCAAACGGTGTTTCTCTGGAAATGTATGCCAAAGGATGGATGCTGGCGCCTGAAAGTTCGTTCGGAATAACATACAGCACACGCGACAATCAGGAATATTATGCACGGTTCCCGGCGCATAATACGGTTTGTGTCGACGGTATATCCGACTATCCCATGATGCGTAGTAACCATCCCTATGAACTGCTTTCCTGTTATCCGGAACATGGTGATAAGGATCCGATAACAGGAAATGTCACTTTTGCAAGGGTTGCATTCACCGAGCCGAAAACCAATGCAAAGCAGGAACGTCTGACCGGTATGATCCGTACGGATGAAACGACGAGTTACCTGGTGGATATTTTCCGTTCGGCACGCAAGGATAAAAAAGATAAGAAACACGAATATTTTTACCATAGCATCGGTCAGGATATCGATGTGATGAATGTTAACGGACAAAAAATTACCCTTTCGCCGACAAATGAGTTGTCTTCCGATCTGGGTGATATGAGAGGATATAATTATTTCGAAAATAAAAAGGCGGTTTCGTATGGACAGGACTTTTCGGCATGTTTCAACATCCGTCTTAAAGAACAGGATAATATTTTTGTGGATATGTGGATGAAAGGATATCCCGGCCGAACTGTTTTTACGGCAGAATCTCCCAAATCGAATGCTTTTGGCAGAGGCTCCGTTCCCGATGAATTATTAAATCAACCGCTGCCCACACTGATTGTCCGTCAGAACGGCGAAGCATGGGAGCGTCCCTTCGTATCCGTTTTTTATCCCTATACTTCGGGCGAAGAAAAATCAGTGAGATCCGTCGGCTACTTCGGTAATCAGAAAGACTTTACCGGAATAATTGTGAATTCCGGTAAAAGAACCGATTATGTTTTCAGCAGTACGGGCGAACAGCAAGCTGTTGTACACGGGGATATGCAATTTCAGGGTGATTATGCGGTAATTGGAGTGTCAGGACAGGAATCCCAACTCCTTTTTCTTGGAAACGGGAAACTTCTCCAAAAAGATAAATGGCGGATCAGAGCCGAATCTTCACCTGTAAACATATCCCTGTGTAAAGAAGGTGTTGTATGGAAAATAGATGCAAGCGGTGCGGTAGAAATAACGATTCCTCCGGATGTTCACCCTCAGGTTACGGACATGGCTGATGCCGGACGAAAAGTTGACATAAAGACCCAGCCGGATAGGACATCCGTAGTTAAATTGGAAAAAGGGAAATACCAGATAAAGTAGTATGATTACCGGATATGACTTTCAATGGTTTCCGATTATAAATACCACATATAGTTTCAATTTTTGGAAAAAGCCATGTGATACATGTTTTTCAAAAAATGATACATTCCTATCGTCTATTATGCTTTTATCTTTGTACTCTATATTGTATAGGAATAGAACTTTTTAGAAAAACATATAATAGTTTAATAATGTCTTGTGCGCATTATTTTATGAGATAGCTAAGTAAGAATGTTGAGGAATAAATTATATATTATTATTGTATTATTGAGTTTATTCTGTGTGTGTACGTTATTCGTCACATCCCGAAATTTTGTAAATCCGCAAATTCCAAAATGGTTTGGGTTGATTTTTTCTTCGACTCTGGCCGGAATAGTGTGGATATTGAGCGGGCGAAAAGTTTGTGTCCGGATAAACGTTTTCTGGTATTTATTGCTGCTGTCTGGCACGATTGTTTTTATGCGTTATTACTTTACACACGGATATGATCCGCAATTGTTTGTTGACATGATCTGTTTGTTCCTGTTGTTTTTTGTTTTGATGCAAATATCTGGAAACATTCCGTTACGGGTTGTTGCATGGGTTTTTCTTTGCTTTGCCGTTACATTGTCTCTTCATGGCGTTCTTCAGTATTTAGGGAGGCTCCCTTCTGAAAACACGAACTTCAAAGTAACTGGAAGTTTCGATAACCCGACAGGTTTTGCGTCTGCTTTAGCTTTTATGATACCATACGGTCTGTATTTGTTGCATAACACTTCACGACCTGTAAAATATTTGCCGGTTATAATGTTTGTTATTGTATCAGCAGGTATTTTATTGTCAGGCTCCCGGGCCGCAGCAATAGCGTGTATTGTTGTTGCCGTATGTTATGTTTGCAGTCGGTATTCGGGTATAAAATTTCGCAAATGGATGCCTGCTACAATAGCTGTTTTGTTTATAGCATCTGTAACTGTGCTTTATTTCATGAAAAAGGATTCGGCCGATGGCCGGTTACTGATCTGGCAATGCACCTGGAATATGATAAAGGATCGTCCCATTACAGGACACGGACAGGGTGCATTCCAAGCAAAATATATGTTGTATCAGGCTGATTATTTTGAAACGCAGCCCAATAGCAGGTATGCTTCATTATCCGATAATGTGCTGCATCCTTTTAGCGAATATCTTTTGATATTGTCGGAATACGGTATTGCGGGGTTGTGTATATTGGTTTTACAGATAGGCTTGTTAGTACGAAATTATCTTTACTTGCCCGGTTTTGCAAAATACACTGCCTGCTTGAGTCTTGTGAGTATTGCCATTGTATCGTGTTTTTCATATCCGTTCCATTATCCTTTCACATGGTTTATTACTTTCCTGAACATAGCAGTAGTATGTACCGGAATAGAAAAGAAAACCATGCCATTAAAGGCTACGTGGGTATTAAGGCTGGGTATCATGTTTATTTCCGGGGTCCTTTTATATGTAAGTTTACCGTTAATTACTGCGGAAATCTTATGGAAAAGGATAGCTCGGGCGTCATTGGCAGGGATAACCAGAGAAATGTTGCCGCAATATAACCGTCTGTACAAACATTTGGGTAAAAATGGACTGTTTCTTTACAATCATGCCGCCGAACTTAATTATGTAGAAAAATATGAAGAAAGCCTTCGGGTGTTCGAAAAATGTACGGAATATTATAATGATATGGATGTACAAATGCTGATGGCTGATAATTACGAAGTACTGGAACTATACGATAAAGCGGAACAGCATCTGAAATTTGCTGCCAATATGTGTCCGAACAGGTTTATGCCGTTGTATGAGTTAGTTAAACTATATGATAAAACTGGGCATAAAGAGGAGGCTTTGATCTTAGCCCGGCATATTGCAGGCAAGGAGATAAAAGTCTTCTCTCCTACCGTTATGGCAATAAAAAATGAAATGCAAAAACTTATACAACAATCAAATAATATGCCTATGGAAAGATGAAATACATTTTAGCGGGAAGAAAGACATGCAAACGCTTTCAAGGATTTTGAAACAATATCACCCGTGCTGTCAAATGTTTTATCGGTTTGTAAAATTATTTTCACATAAAAGTTTGAATGCCATGCAAAGTAAATATTTTAAAAAAATAAGTATCATATCAATAGTTGTAATAACATTAGTAGCAAGTTTTATTATAACGGGATGCCAAAGAGAAGAAGATGAACCGTTAGATGATATAATTCTCAACTCATCTGAATTGGAAGAGTATATAATAGCCGGAGCTGATTTAAAGCAGTCATTGGCTATTTTCACCGAAGAATTGAATAAAATTGATTTTTCAGCATTGGAGGTTACTTATGATGTAGAAGGGAGAAAAGTGATGTACTTACCTATGTCTGTTAGTTCTATCAGTATAGAAGCGAAACTCCAGACGTTTAATGAAACAAAAGAAGCATTGCGCAAGAAATTTCCACATTTTTCTTCTTTGAGGGAAGATATGCATGAAAAATATTTTCAGCAGTGTGTTAAAAGTTCTGTAAATATAAGTAGCAAATTTTTGGAATTAGGGATTAATATTACTCAGCCAAAACTTAAAAATGGCACGGAAGGAATTACTTATTGGGGCAGTTGGACTGATGTGATGTATGAATTATTGATGTGGGTACAAAATCCCAACTATGTGGAAATGGTCATTATGACATTTGCTGACGGAAAATTAATAACATATATTAACCCTAAAAATACTACAAATAAAGCCCACGTATCAATAGGTACCCAAAATGGTTATCATTATTTCGAAGGATATCAAAGTAGTCCACTGACTTCATTTACTCATACTCACAGAGATAGTGCAGACCCGGGGACAGCAGATAATACTTTCAAGGAAACTTATCCAAATATGAGTCATTCCATTTACTATCAAGAAGGGTTCTATTATTATTAGAAAACAATAACAAAAGCCTGAATTGTGAAAAGAGTGTTTATAGTCTTTTTCCTTTGGAATTATTTTATACCATTTGCATTTTCTCAAAATGTTGATCATATTTCTGGGGATAATTATCTTGGTGGACATTTCCTCAAGAGGGTGGAATATAATTTGATTTCACGAGGATTTGGATCATTTCCAAGCATTTATAATCTAAAAAGTAAAAATGATGTGGAAAAACTGTTTTTCGGGGATTTCAATGCTCCGGTTGAATTTTTTTATAATCCTTCTTCTGAAGTAGAACCTTGTATACCCTCGGGTTGTCGTATTGTGAGGGATTCATTGAATATATCCTGTATTCTTGAAGTCAAATACATTACGAATTATAGAGAGGCAAGTAAAGAAGCCTATGAAAAGGCCAAAGAAAACCGCAACCGTCACCTGATAGATCTTCCGGCAAAAGTTTTAGATTCTTTACCAAGAGACGTTTTTAACCGGATATGGGATTACAACAGTAAACAAACTGTAAGCATGTATTATGAAAAGTCGATTCGTTTTAATGTAGATATCCGCTCTTTTCCTGTTAGCGATCAGTTTGCGGAGAAATTATACAAAAAAATGGTTTCGTTCATCTGCAATTTTAAGGCAAAAGGAGTTCCTCCAACTATTCTTGATGGCTATTTAGTAACATTTCGTACAGTTGTCGAGGATGAAGTTTGGTCATTAAATATTCATATACCTCAAGGGAATGCCCTTAAAATGGCTGATCTTTGCCGGGAAATCATAACAGATGCTAAAGCTGATAAACTGAATGAACAAAAGTATATGACCATACTAGATACTTTAGATTCTTATGAGGGGATCAGTAATAAACAATAGTAAAATATGAAAATTAAAACCTAATATGTCAAGATTTATCCGACTTCTTGTTGAAAGGAGGAATCAAATAAAAAAGAAAAATAGAAATATAATGTCATGACTTGATCATGTGTTTATGATGAAAAAAGATCGTTTTATTGTATCAGTAGTGATTGTGTTGCTGATAGCGTCCGGTTGTTTTATATGGTATTGTCATCAATTAACCGGGTATTATTCTCCTGAAATTACGGAAATATTAAAATTGGCGGGTAGTAATCGTTCCGAACTGGAAAAAGTTTTAAAACATTACGACCAAAACCCGGCCGACAGTTTAAAACTTCGTGCTGCTGAGTTCTTGATCATAAATATGCCTGGCAAATATTCCGAATATTATGATGCACCATGGAATGATGTAGCTACTGTACATTTGCGTTGGACCAGTTCTTCGGACAAGCAATTAGTGCTGGATACATACCGGATAGGTAAGCCGGTGAGACAAGACGATGTTACGCATATCACGGCAGAATACCTGATCAATAATATTGAACTGGCCTTTAAGGTGTGGCAGGAACAATCCTGGGGGAAGAACGTCCCATTCAATGTTTTTTGCGAGGAGATCCTGCCCTACCGCGTAAGTACCGAGCCGATCGAAAACTGGCGGGAGAAGGTGCTTGCCAGTTTTGCCGACCTGTATAAGTCTTTAATAAAAGATACGACTGTTACAGCCGTAGAGGCTTGCAGCCGGTTGAACGATCTTTTGCCCCGTTTCAGGCTTGATAAGGATTTTCCTCCTATGAGTTATTCGCAATTAATGGCATCGACAAGGGGCTCATGTGACAGGTCGTCGGTTTTAGCCGTTTTTGCCATGCGCGGATTGGGTATTCCTGTTATTTGGGATTTTACTCCTCGTTGGCCCAGCAAGGCGACCGGACATTCGTGGAATGGTGTAAGAAACAGTTGTGGTGTTCATATCTCTTTTATGGGGACAGAATCAAACCCCGGAAAAGAGCATCAGGGAGCATATATTCTTAAAAGCAAGGTTTACCGCTATGTTTATACCCGCCAGCAGCATATAATGGCTGATGAAATAAATATTCCGCCGTTATTGCGAGATATCAATAGCCTAGTAGATGTAACAGCCGAATATGAGCCATGTGCTGATATACGTGTTCCCGTTCAGGATAATCAGATAAGCAAAACAAGGTATGCATTTCTAGCCATTCCTTTCGAAATGGGCTGGGATCCGGTTGCTTGGGGTAATGTGGATACCAGCCACATTCAATTTCTATCCGTAGGAAAAAACAGTTTTTACCTGCCGGTTTATTATCACAATGGAAGTCAAACTCCGGCTTCATATCCTTTCAGAATAAACGAAGCTGGAGAATGTCGTTATTTTCGTCCCGATTCATTACAAATGGTATCGTTGACATGTATTGCCCCACCGGACAACCGGTGGGTATCCAGAATGAAAGGCGGTATGTTTGAAGTTGCAAACCGGAGCGATTTTTCGGATGCAAGGTTGATACATACGGTAAAAACAATACCTGATCCTTATTATCATGTTGTTTCTGTCAATCTATTGTCCACGTACCGATATGTCCGTTATGTTTCTCCTATTGATGGTCATTGTAATGTTTCCATATTGGAGTTTTATGATGAGAACAACGAAAAACTTAAGGGTAGATTTATCGGAGAAGCGCCCAAATGGCTTAACCCATTATTGACCAACGATAAAGCGTTTGACGGAGATGTGGATACTTTCTGTGATGCGGTAGCTGATCCTTCGTGGACGGGATTGGATTTAGGAGAACCTAAACAGATTGTCAAAATTCGTTATCTGCCCCGTACGGATGGTAATTGTATTTATGAAGGACATGTTTATGAATTGTTTTTTTGGAACGGAGACGAGTGGCATTCTTTAGGGCGTAAAACAGCAGACAGTCATATCTTACAATACGAGGTTCCTGACAATGCCCTATTAACGATTAAAAACATTACAAAAGGCAAAATGTATGCAATGCCTTTTTATATAGAAGATGATATTCAAAAGTGGTTTAAATCAACAACTATGGAATTAAAATAATATAATGATAAATTGGTGTGAAATATTTAATAATAAAATCAATAAAGATGAATAGAATATTTATTTTCTTTTTCTTTTTCCATATGTTTTGTATCTCCTACTATACGGTGGCACAAAATAAAAAGTTATATTCTCCGAGTGGAAAACTGAGTTTCGAAATTCGCGAAGTCCAACCGCAAGGAGAATTGGAGTACGAAATTAAGTATAACGATCTACCTGTCATCCTTCCTTCACAGCTAGGTATCAGTAAATGGGAAAAGGATTTGGAAATAGATACTATTGAAGATATGACGGTTAATGTCGTATGGAAGCCTGTATACGGCGAACGTGCCGAAGTAAAAGACCATTATAATCAAAAAATATACATTTTCAAAGCAGATACCTTTGGTAGGCGACTTGATATCATTGTACGAGCTTATGACGAAGGGGTTGCTTTTCGTTACCAGTACGCAGGTAATAATTACCTGAGGATAACCTCGGAGAAAACCACCTTTTGTGTTCCACAGAATACCTATTGCTGGTTTGCCCCATATGCCCAGGCATTCCACAAACGCCTTCCCGTGAAGGACTGGCCCGGAGAGGCCGAACGGCCGCTTACCCTGCAATATTCCGATGGGTTTTATGCTGCTTTGGGCGAAGCCGAAATGGTGAATTACAGCCGGATGAAATTTTTTGTAGATAAAGACGAAGAGAACATTATCCGTTGTAAGATGTATGATCCTGTTGAGGAGATCGCTCCGTTTGCTTCCCCCTGGCGGGTGGTGATGGTTGCCGACCGGCCCGGGGAATTATTGGAAAACAACGACATTTATCTTAACCTCAGTAAAGAATGCGAAATAAGCAACCCAACATGGATCAAGCCGGGGAAAGTAATGAGGGTGACCCGTTTGAATACCGAAGCAAGTAAAGAAATGGTGGATCTTGCGGTCAAACGCAAACTCGACTATATCCATTTCGATGCCGGATGGTATGGTCCTGAATCTTCGAAGGACTCCGATCCCCGGAAGCCGATCGCTTCATTGGACCTTCTCGAGGTAATACGTTACGCCCGTTCGAAAAACATCGGGGTATGGTTGTATGTCAACCAACGTGCACTTACGGAATACATGGACGAAATATTGCCTTTATATAAATCGTGGGGTGTTGCCGGGATTAAATTCGGCTTTGTACAGGTAGGGTCATTCAGGTGGACGACATGGTTGCATGAGGCAGTCGCCAAATGTGCAGATTACAACCTGATGGTCGATATACACGACGAATACCGTCCTACCGGGTTCAGCCGCACCTATCCCAATCTGCTCACACAGGAAGGTGTCCGCGGTAACGAAGAATTCCCCGACGGGGTGAACAACACCACCTTGCCTTTTACCCGTTACATTGCCGGTGCTGCCGATGCCACTGTCTGTTATTACCACCGCAAGGAACTGAAACCAAACCTGGCGCAAAGCCTTAATGCCCGGTCGTTGTTGAACACAGTCTGCCACCAGATTGCTTTATCGGTGATCAACTATAGTCCGTTACAGTACCTATACTGGTATGATACACCGGCAGATTTCGGAGATGAGCCCGAACTGGTCTTCTTCGATGAATTGTATGCCGTCTGGGACGACACCAAAGTGCTGGAAGGCAGTATAGGCGAATACATAAGCATGGCACGCCGCAAAGGGAATAAATGGTTCGTAGGAAGCATTACCAATAACGATCCTCGGAAATTTGAATTCTCTTTTGATTTCCTCGATCCCGATAAAAAATATGAGTTGAGGTTATTTACCGACGGCGGCGAAAAAATAAAAACGCGGACACATGTCGCCATAGAAACCAAAAGTGTGACCTATAAAAGCAAATTAAAACTGGATCTATTACCGCGTGGAGGTTGCGCTATGATCATTGAAGAAAAGTAATACCGGAATAAATCGCGCATATAAAGAGTCTGGTCCGAAAAATATACATACAACCATGTAAATCATTAAAGAAATGAGCTATAAAAAAGTTATTATCTGGATTTTTATTTGTGCGGTTTTTTATTTCCTTCTCAATAAAGGTGTTGTAAATGTAATCCTGTATACGATAGTTACACTCTCTTTGTCTTTATATTTTTTCCCGGTAAGACCTGTTTTGGAAATACGCAAACAAAAAGACGGCAAACCCCGGGCGGTCGGATTTATCCTCACATCGAATTTGCTGTTATCCGTTGTTTTGGTTTTTACGGTAATTCGGGTATATATGCCTGAAAACGAATTGATTTCAACGGTATCTTCTTTGGTTTATCTTTTTAATGGGCTTTTTGCATTTTATAATTTTTTTATTAGGGATGACATGGATGCAGCCTTCCTGCATTTTATGATAAGTTTATGTTACATCCGGTATTAGGTAGCGTCATGCTATCGGGAATACCGGAGTTCCCGATTAAAAAGTCCTGAAGAGATAACTTGACGGACATGGGTCTGACTTTTCAGTTTATCCGGGTTCAGGTACAATCGTCCCTTTGTCTATCCATCCGTTAAACAGAGGACTTTGAAAGTAGTTAATTTTCATATAAATAGATTAAAAATGACAAATAAGATTTTTGCATTACTGCTTGTTGTTATAGCTGTTTTCTCCTGCACAACAAAATTCGATACCGGCAGGGAATTGGATTATTGCGTGGCGCAGGTGGAAAAAGCCATACCACAATTAAAGGAAGACAATAAAATTCCACATAATATTTTTAAAGACAGTGAATCAAAAGATTGGAACTGTACCTCAATTTATGATTGGAAGAGCGGTTTCTGGCCGGGTGTACTTTGGTATACTTACGAATACAGCCACGACGAAGGAATTAAAAAGCAGGCGGAACGTTTTTCCAAGGCGCTTTATCCGATAGCCGACCGTAGGCCGCGGAACCACGACCTTGGATTCCAGATTTATTGTAGCCTGGGTAACGGCTACCGAATAACGAAAAATCCGGAATACAAGGAAATCATGCTGCGTGTGGCAGATTCGCTGGCTACATTATACAATCCTGTTGTCGGGACGATCAGTTCCTGGCCGCATATGAAGCAATGGCCGCATAACACCATTGTAGACAATATGATGAACCTCGAATTGCTTTTCTGGGCGGCGAAAAACGGAGGTGGTAAAGAATTGTATGATATTGCATACCGCCATGCCGAAGTAACCATGCAGAACCAGTTTCGCGAAGATTTCAGCACATATCATGTCATCGTATATGACACCATCACGGGAAAAAAGATACAGGGAGTAACCCATCAGGGTTATGCCGATGAAACCATGTGGGCGCGGGGACAGGCATGGGCGGTTTACGGCTTTACCATGGCATACAGGGAAACCAAAAATAAAGAGTTTCTTGAAACGGCCGTTAAAGCTGCAGATATGTTTCTTAAGCATCTTCCCGATGATTATGTCCCATTCTGGGATTTTCATGCCCCGGATATTCCTAATGAGCCGAAAGATGCTTCGGCATCTGCTATTGTAGCTTCTGCATTACTCGAATTACAGGGATATGTAGAGCCGTCCAAAGCAACATCCTATAAAGATGAGGCTGTAAAGATGCTGACTTCATTATCATCGGAGGCATATCAAAGCAGGGATGTAAATAATGCATTCCTGTTGCATTCCACAGGTCATAAACCTAATGGATCGGAAGTCGACGCTTCGATCATCTATGCCGATTATTACTATATAGAAGCATTGATGAGGTTGAAGAGGATGCAGGAAATGTAAAAAAATCAAAATTAAACATAGAGTTTTTTATCCCGGTGAAAAGAGTAGCGTTTAAAATGAAATTGAAGCCCGGTTTCAGGGAAGAGTATATCAAACGACATAATGAGGTATGGCCGGATATTGTCGACCTGATTAAAAAGTCTGGTATCAGCGATTATTCAATTTTCCTCGACGAAGAAACCAACATTCTTTTCGGAATACAGGAAGTCGAAGGGGGGATGTCTTCTCAGGATTTGGGCGCCGCCGAAATCCAGCAAAAATGGTGGAATTATATGAGTGATATTATGGAAGTAAATCCCGATAATTCACCGGTGACGATACATCTGGAAGAAGTTTTTTATATGGCATAGAGATCGTCGGCATGCTGCCTATACTCATAAAATGATAGATAAATCCAATAAAATGAAAATACAGATCATCACATTATTATCGCTGATATTGACTGTTTCTGCATACGGGCAGATAAGCGTCGGCGAAAGCGGGAAAGAATGGAGCATCACAACCGATGCATCCGTTTATCAGGTAAAAGTATCCCCGGCTGGAGATGTTCAGGCTGTTTATTACGGAAATAAACTACAGTCCGGAAACGTACAGGGAAATATGGGGGCCGAAATCCCGGTACGTGGCGGGTACGTATCCGCAGTACCCCTGTTGGAAGTCGTTTTCCCTGATGGGGTGAGGGATGTGGAGTTGGAATATGTTTCGTATGAAATATCGGATGTAGAAGGTTTCAAGACCTTGAAAATTATCCAGAAAGATAAATTTTATCCCCTCACGGTTTATTCTTATATCCGTGTGTTGCCCGGGTATGACCTCATTGAAAAATGGGTGGAGATTGTCAATACAGCGAAGAAGGGAATCATAAAAGTCGAGAACCTGCAGTCGGGAAGTGTTTTTCTACCTGAGAATTCTTATGAATTGACCCATTTTTCAGGAGTTTGGGGTAATGAATTCCGGCCTAATGTGGCTAAATTAACCCAGGGTACGAAAACTATCCAGGTGAAAGATTTCAAATCGTATGGTTCTTCTACATTTTTTGTCCGTCCCGAAGGGGAAAGCGATCCGCAGTCGGGTGAAGTATGGTTCGGATCTTTGCAATACAGCGGTAACTGGCGTGTCGATTTTGAAAAATCCTTTAAAGGAAATGTTCAGGTTATTGGAGGAATAAATTTCTGGGATCAGGAGATATATCTGAAACCGGGAAAATCCATCACTGCGCCGCGAATGGTGTTCGGGTATTCCAATACAGGAACGGATAATGTGACGTTAAAACTGACTTCCTATATCCGGGAACAGTTATTACCGGAAAAACACAGGGAGTTGATAAGACCCGTACTTTACAACAGCTGGTATGCCACCACTTTTAATGTGAATGAAGAACACCAGCTGGCCCTGGCAAAAGTAGCAAAAGAGATCGGCGTCGAAATGTTTGTTATCGATGACGGTTGGTTCAAAGGAAGGGTGAATTCCAATGCCGGATTGGGCGACTGGACCGTTGATAAGAATAAATTTCCCAACGGGTTAAAGCCTATGATCGATAAAATCAATGCTATGGGGCTTGATTTCGGTATCTGGATCGAACCGGAAATGGTAAATCCCAATAGCGATTTGTACAGGGCGCATCCCGACTGGGTTTTTCATTTCCCGAACCGTAAGCGCCATGAAGGACGCAATCAATTGCTATTGAACCTTGCACGGGAAGATGTGTATCAATACCTGTATCAATGTTTTTCGGAATTGCTGAAAGAAAACAATATCAAATTTATCAAGTGGGACATGAATAAATCACTGACCGATCCCGGTTTTATGTCGGCGCCATCCGACGAACAACGGGCGGTAAGGATCAAATATGTGGAAAACCTCAATCGTCTGGTAAATACTTTGCGAAAGGAATTTCCCGATGTCTGGTTTGAAAATTGCTCCAGCGGCGGCGGAAGGGTTGACCTTGGGATGGCCCGGCTTTTTGACTTCAACTGGGCAAGCGATAATACCGATCCTGTTGAACGGATATTCATACAGGATGCATATTTGTCTATATTCCCCGCTAATACCATGATATCATGGGTTACCCACGAGGACAAGCACAGGCAGAAACCTTCCCTGGAATACAAATTTGATGTTTGTATGGCAGGAATCCTGGGAGTAGGAGAGGATATAACCAAATGGAATGATGAACAGAAAACGGTTGCCAGGAATAAAATCGCTCAATACAAGGAAATACGCGAGACGGTACAGAAAGGCGATGTATATAGGATTGTTTCACCTTACCATGAAAACCGGAGTATTTTACAGTATGTATCCCGTGATAAGAAAACCGCAACGGTTTTTTGTTATCATTTAGCCGAATATCCGAAAAATGCCGTTCCGGAAACAGAAAAAACAACATTGGTAAAGCTGAAAGGCTTATTACCGGATGCGAAGTACACAATAGAAGGGATAAAAAGCCCATATACTGGGAAATACCTGATGGATGTGGGAATCACTTTTCCATTAAGGGGTACGTATAAAAGTCAGATATATAAAATTATATCTTTGTAAAAACACTATGATATGAAAAAGTTCTGGATAATAACCATCATCTGTATTTGTTTTGGTTGCAGCAGCAAAACAGAAATAAACTTAAGCAGCCTGGATATTTCCAAAATATCGAGTGGTTGGGGTAAGCCGCAGATGAACAGTTCGATAACACAAAAGCCAATGTCTATTGGCGGTAGGGCCTTCAAAAATGGCGTGGGTACTCACGCATACAGCGAAGCACATATAAAACTGGACGGTAGAAAAGGAAGGTTTGAAACCTATGTCGGGATTGACGACAATACATCTTCAGATTCATTGGCTTCCGTTATTTTTTACATTATCACCAATAAAGGAATCGCCTTCAACAGCGGATTAATGAAAAAAGGAGATGCCGCCATGCACGTATCTATAAATTTGAATGGTATTACAGATATGTTTCTGGTAGTGGATGCAACCTCCGACGGGAAAGATTACGATCACGCCAACTGGGCCGATGCAAGGTTTTATGTAAGCTCGACACCAGCTATCGTTGATGGCAGTCCGGACGAAGATTTTTATATTCTTACACCCAAACCTTCGGAAATTCCCCGGATAAACGGAGCAAAAATTTTTGGGGCTTCGGCCGGTAAACCCTTTTTGTTTACCATAGCCACAACAGGAAAAAGGCCGATGACCTTTCAGGCTGAAGGGCTTCCGGAAGGATTGGTTCTGGATGAGGGAAGAGGTATTATTACCGGAAAATGTCAAAAGAACGGCAGGTACAATGTAAAAGTAACCGCCAAGAATGAAAAAGGGCAATGTAGTGATGATATTGAAATTGTTGTGGGCGAGAGTCTTGCACTAACGCCGCACATGGGATGGAACAGTTGGTATATTTATGGTCCCTGGGTGACCCAGAAAAATATGGAAGAAAGCGCCAAAGCGATGTATGATGAAGGACTTGTCAATTTTGGCTACATGTATGTAAATATTGACGATGGTTGGGAGATAAAGGTTGGCAGCGACGATCCCGTAGTAGGGGGAAATGTGCGCGAAAAAAACGGAACAATAAGAACCAACAAAAAATTTCCCTATATGAAAGCGATGACGGATTATATCCACAGCCTCGGATTTAAAGCCGGATTGTATTCATCGCCCGGGGTAATGACATGTGCCGGATATGCCGGTTCTCTCGGACACGAAGCCCGGGATGTCAAAACCTTTTCCGACTGGGGATTTGATTTCCTGAAATATGACTGGTGTTCCTATTCGAGAGAAGTCGAAAAACCCGTTTCCTTAGCCGAATGCCGGAAACCGTACGAACTGATAGGGAAACTGTGTAAAGAAGCCGATAGGGATATAGTGCTCAATATGTGCCAATACGGTATGGGAGATGTTTGGAAATGGGGTAGGGAAGTTGGCGGACATTCATGGAGAACTACAGGCGACATAAATGGTGGAGGAACTGATTTGATCTCAAACATGTTCAACATTGGCTTTTTCCAGGAAAAATTGAAAAACTATTCTGGGCCGGGCGGATGGAATGATCCCGATTACCTGCTTGTCGGCAATATTTATGATTGGGATAGCAGCAAGATAAAACGTTGTCCGTTTTCGCCCAGCGAACAATATACTTATATGACCCTGTGGAGCATTCTCTCTGTTCCGCTCATTTTCAGCGGAGACCTGACCAGCCTCGACGATTTTACCAAAAATATATTGTGTAATGCCGAAGTGATTGATGTCAATCAGGATAAGCTGGGAAAACAGGGGTATTGTATTTATAATAAGGAGCTTATTGAGATATGGCAAAAAGAACTGTCGGATGGAAGCAAAGCCATGGCCGTTTTCAACAGAAGGCCGGTGGAGAGTGAAATAAGTATTCGATGGGACGAACTTGGATTTGACAGTGAACAGGTGTTGAGGGATTTGTGGCGGCAAAAAGATGTTGGAAAAACCGGGGAAAATGGTTCCTTTAAAATTCCGCGACATGGATGTATGTTCTTTAAAGTGTCGAAAACCAATATATAAAACGGCATGAGGTTGAATAAATGAAAGAATGGTATTGCATTTTTACGGCATTGTTGTTTTATATTGAAACGCATTGGGAATTTAAGTAATATAAAAGAATCAATGTCTTATTTGTTGAATGTAATCTATTTGATCAATGTGACTTAAGAAAACAATAAATAGCACTGAATGCTTAATTGACAGTTTTGATGGTTACAATTGAAAACATAATAACCGGTCAACCGGGTGATAAAGAAATTTACCTATTCCGGATAACCAATGAATCCGGTGCTTATGTCGAATTATTGAATTTCGGTGCAACCGTTTGTTCCATTGTCGTTCCCGACAGTAATGGGGTCATGGAAAATGTGGTACTTAATTATCCCGACATAAGAGATTATTTTACGGACAAATACTATTTAGGAAGCACCATTGGCCGTTTTGCCAATCGTATTGCAAATGCACGGTTCGAATTAAACGGCGAAGTATATCACCTGGATAAAAATGACGGGGAAAATTGTAATCATGGAGGCCATACAGGTTTCCATCAAAAAGTGTTCGATTATAAAATCGGATCTGATTCTATCTTCTTTTATACCCGGAGCAAGGATGGTGAAAGCGGATTTCCCGGAAATATGGATTTTTCCGTCCGGTATTCTTTCTCCGGTGATCATGTCCTTTCGATGCTCTATTCTGCTGTTTCAGATAAGGAAACTTTATTCAATCCGACCAGTCACGCTTATTTTAACTTGTCGGGAAATAAGGGAAATATATGGGATCACCGGGTGAAAATTTTCTCGGAAAACTATCTTGAAATGAATGAACATTTCCTACCGACCGGAATGGTTTTACCTGTAACAGGTTCGGGATATGATTTCCGGAAATATACTGCCATAAGCCAAAATGCACCTAAGAAAAGAGATATTTTAAAGGGATACAATACCTGTTTTGTCGGTTTTGATCCGGAAGAATTACATCAGCAGGCTTCATTGTATGATCTGGCTTCGCGAAGAAAACTGGATGTTTTTTCAACCATGCCGGGTCTTATTTTGTATACGGGTGATTATCTCGGTGGTATACACCATCCGTTTGATGGCTTATGCCTTGAACCGCAGTTTTATCCGGATGCTCCGAATCATGAAAATTTTCCATCCTGTATGATTTATCCGCATCAGTTATCTAACAGGAAGATACAATATGAGTTCTCTGTTTTTGATCATTAAGATACTACTGGATAGCTTTTGGTAAATTCCTGTGAAACAAGGAATGAGTCGGGCTCCAAGGATGGGAATCAGTCACCGGATTGAATGCAGTATTTTCACAGAGCGAATTCAGGTTACAGATGTGCTTACAAGCAGGCGAAAATAACATTTGATAACTGTCAGATCAGATCTAAACTATGCCTTTTTATTTTATCCTGTCCGCCTTTAGTTGTTTAGATTTTGGCATCTAATTGTTTCAATATCATTTTTTTTGTATCTTTCTAATTCAGGTTCACAATCTCTGTATCTTAAAGTACCTTCAATAATAGCTGACCATTGATTTATATTACCCGGATCATGCCTTGAAAGAATTAGAATATTCATCGATCTGGCCTGATATTTTTATCAGGCGGCACAAAATTTTCCAGGTTTAGCCGAAACCTACAACTTCAACTTCTTTAAGAAGTATGGTTTCTTTAGACAGCTTGGCTTTTTTTGAAGATGATTTTTCAATCTTACCTCCCATCCTGAAATTAATCGGGAAGGTGTAGCGCATTCTCACCGGTTTTCCATCTATCTTGCCGGGAGTCCAATCCTGCGATAAGTTGACTACGCGCAATGCTTCTGCTTCAAGCATAGGGTCGGCGCCGCCTACTACCTTTGTATTACTTATAGAGCCATCCCTTTCAACAATAAATTCTATAAAAACGCGTCCGGTAATACGTTTTCCATAGGGTATTGGAGGGTATACGGTATTAGAATACAAATATTTGTAGAACACTTCTTCTACGGGTTTGCCCCTATTGGAATACAAATATTTGTAGAACCCTTCTCCTACGGGTTTGCCCCTGAACAGGGGATATTCATCCACATTGTTGAAATAGATTTTATTTACATCAACTGACTTTTGCACGCTCTTGCAGGCAGACAGGCTCAAACCGACAAGCATAACACACACAACACCCGTTGTTCGGCAAACATTAAATATATTCATAAGATATTGATTTTTAATTTTTAATAAACGTTCAAAAATTAACCTGAATGATCAGCGGCTCTTTAATTTACCATTTAAATGTAACATCACCTTCATATAATTATCCCGTTCATTTTCAGGAGTTACATTCATAGTCATTGCCAGTTTATTAAGGTTCTTTCTTGTTAACTTCCTCATAGTATATGACTTTATTAAAGTAATACGATATCAAAGATAAAATCCAATGGTGCTAATTTACGTTAAATCGCAATATGTGGTATCCATCATATGGATAAATTTTACATTTGATTCACCCGCATCAGTTATGTGACTGGAAGATACATTATAAGTTCTCTATTCTTGATCATTAAGATACTAGGATTACCATTGGTAAATTCCTGTGAAACAAGAAACGGATCGGGATCCAATGATGGGAATCGTCTATCCGGATTGAATGCAGCATATTCACAGAGCGAATTCAGGTTACAGATGTATATACAAGAAGAAGAAAATAAAGAAGATACAATATTTGTTCTGGCAAATTAATAGGGTTTGTTGTTGAGTTACTATTTTTTTATCTTTGAACTTTGGTAATGAGGGAATATCGAGGGTTATAAGTCTTTTTATAAAATCAGGGATGATCGCATTGTTGGCTGCTTATTCAGATCAGCATACTTTTATTTCCCGGATTTCTGTTTATTGATAAAATAACCGGTGAAGAGATGCCAATAAATGAATGTCGTATGTGACAAATGTCATTAATCCAAAAATGTGACTAAAGAAAATAATAAATAGTACAGAACGCTTAAAATCAGTAAAATGGGAATATTTGTAAGATTCATTATTATAGCTTTGCTATTTCTACCCAATCAATCCGTACTGCCTGTGCAGAAATCGGATGGCTTTGATATTGCTCCGGCATCTGATGTGATTACAACAGATGGAATGAGTTTAAGCTTCCGGAGTAAAGTTTTGTATTACAGTGAATTTGGGGCTGTGGGCGATGGCGTAGCCGATGACTTCGACGCCATTATAAAGACGCATGCCCATGCAAATGAAGCAGGACTAAAGGTCTGTGCCGATGCAGGAGCAACATACTATATCGGTGGAGCAGGCAAGACTGTCCAGATACAGACCGATACCGACTGGGGCAACGCCAGGTTCATTATTGACGATACAAAAGTTGAGAACCGCAATGCGCAGATATTCAACGTGTCGTCCAAACTCCCTTCAACTCAGGTAACCACCGTGCAAACACTCCTGAAAAATCAGAAGAAACTGGATTTGTCGCTTTCTCATCGTTCATTTATAGTAGTCACCGATAACACAACGAAACGTTATATACGCCATGGGCCGAACCAAAACAAGGGCACTTCCCAGACAGATGTTTTTGTCGTCGACAAAAAGGGTAATGTGGACATGAAAGCCCCAATAATATGGGATTTTAACCAAATCACCTCTATGACGGCTTATCCGGTTGATGCAGAGACCCTGACTATCCGCGGGGGATATTTCACCACCGTTGCCAATCAGGCCGAATCGCGGTACACATACTATGCCCGGGGAATAAACATAATGCGGTCCAATGTGGTGATCGACGGAATTTATCATATGATCACAGGGGAACTTGACCATGGAGCGCCTTATGGAGGTTTTATATCGATATCAAATTGCACCGGGGTAACGGTGCAGAACTGTAAATTATCTGGGCACAAGACCTATGTCACGATTGGCAGTGCTAATGTACCGGTTTCGATGGGTTCGTATGACATCTCGGTGAATAGGTCTACCAACGTAACTTTCAGGAACTGTAAACAGGTGAACGATATACATGACACGAAGTTATGGGGGATCTTCGGTTCGAACTATTCAAAAAATATCCTGTTCGATACGGTGGAGTTTTCACGCTTTGATGCACACATGGGCGTAGCAAATGCAACGATAAAGAATTCGGTCCTCGGGCATCAGGGCATTAATATCATAGGGAGCGGTGTATTTCTCATAGAGAATACCAGAGTATGCGGTACGAATTTCATCAACCTGCGCGGCGATTATGGGAGCACGTGGGAAGGAGATGTAATTATCCGTCATTGCGAGTACATTCCGCGTAACGGTGCAAAGTCCGACGCTGTCCTGATCAGCGGCAGCTATTCGGGCCAGCATGATTTCGGATATACCTGCTATATGCCGGAAAAAATAATAATTGACGGACTTGTCATCGATGACAGTAATCCGATAGACAACTACCAGGGACCGAAAATCTTTGCTCCTTTCAATCATGCATACACCAACGAAGCATATCAGGAAAAGTATCCTTATGTGATAACCAGGGAAGTCAGGATAAAGAACCTGACAATCAAAAGCGGAAGGAAATACCTTATCAGCGATAACCGGTTTATGTTCCGGAATGTCAGGATAAAGGAAAAATAGGTGAAATTACCTGGGAAAATATTCAATATTGGCGGAAAGCAAACAATTATTCGCTAACTCATAAAAATAACCAACCTTCCGTATCGATCCGGAAGACCCGGAAGGTTGAAGGTTTATTTTTTATCTTTCGGTTTCTTCCGTTCTTTTTCGTACCCCATAAAGAGCCGTTGCGCCTTCATCAGGTTGCGCGATTGTAGTATCATCGCCTTGGTTTCGCTGATGATCTCCAAATACAGGATGCTGTTGCGCATGGTGCTTTCCTTGCCCTTAATACGCTTGATTTGTGATTTGATGTTGTCCACAAAAAGGTCGAAAATACTGTCTCGCTTGGCCAGCACATAATCGAAACTGCTGAAATCTGCAGTCCTCAGCATCTCCACTATGGCTTCATAGACCGTAGAAACCTCCTTGTTGACGGTTTCCAGGTCAGCTACCTGTTTTGCACTCAACCCCGTATGGTTATTGTCGATATAGTCGAAACTTACCCTGGTGATGAACATCAGCGATTTGGATACTTCGTACAGATAGTCGAGCACCTGCACGTAGTAATGTCCGGTATCCACGGCATCGTCCTGCAGCCTGTCCAATGTAGGCAACATCTCATAGGTTTTCCGTTCCTTTTCCTTTTTGTACAGATCCCGGGCTTCTCTGCAAAGCTTTTTCAGTCGTTTACGGTCTTCGTTGGCAAGCCCCTTCAATGTTTGCGTATAGATGCTGCTCATCTGACTGAAAGCGTCGTAAACGTCGGCGTTGCATTTTTCAACGAGCGAACTGCTGCCGGCAGAAAGTCCTTCGGCGAGTTGTTGCTTTTTCGCACGTTTTTTATGTAACATCGACGACTTTATGAGTAGAAAGATACACATGATCACCATCCCTGCAATGGCTATACTTTTCCCCCACATCAGGGCCAGCCCGACGATGGATGCCACAGTAAATGCAATTAAAGCGGTCATGAACCATCCCGAAATTACCGTCAATACGCCTGTAATCCGATATACGGCGCTTTCGCGGTTCCACGCCCTGTCGCTCAACGACGAACCCATCGCTACCATAAATGTTACATAAGTGGTGGATAACGGTAGTTTCAACGATGTCGCCAGCGAGATGAGCAGTGCCGAAATGGTAAGGTTCACCGAAGCCCGTATCAGATCGAAGGGCGCTTTGTTTTTCCTTTCGTCTGCCGTAGGTCTGAAACGCCTGTCGATAAACCGGTTGACACTTCCGGGCATAATTGACGTGAATTGCTTATTGATTACCCTGGCACTGCGTACCAATGCTCTGGATGCAGGCGTAGAACCGAAGCGTTCGATACCTTCTCCCTGACGTGCAAGGTTTACTTCGGTTTCGGTCACTGTCCGCGCCTTTTTCGAGAACCAGAGTGCCAGCACCATCACACCACCGGCTGCCAGCAGGTAAAGCGTATTGACGGTAACGGGTTTGGCAAGGTCTCCCATCATTAGTGTGTCGATATTCCCGCCTGCTGCACTATGTACCGAAGCTATCTCATATGATGAAATCCCGGCCATGGTTACGCCGATGAAGTTTACCAGGTCATTGCCTGCAAAAGCCAGTGCCAGTGCACATGTGCCGGCCAATACGATAATTTTCAGGATATTGATTTTGAATATATGTTGCAGGATAGCCATAATGATGGCAAAACCCGCAAAAATCGCCGGAAGTAATATATGTATGTTGCCCGAAAGCCATGCCATGGTATCTTTTGAGATCATGGTAGAACCTTTCATGCCTTTAAACAGGGTGAAGTAAGTAATCGCCGTCAGGGCCAGCCCACACCATATCGCACCGAGTTTCCTGAAAGTCTTCTTATAACGGAAAGAGAACAACAGTCTCGAAAGAAACATGATCACGCTTCCACAAATGAAAGCCACCACTACCGATACCAGAATGCCGGAAATAATGGTCAATGCCTTGCCAGAGTTGATGTAGTCGCCCAGTTCACCCATTGTTCCCGGGGCGGATGTCCATATCTTATAACATGCTACAATCACCGCCGAACCCAATAACTCGAAAATTAACGATACGGTTGTCGATGTGGGAAGCCCGAAGGTATTGAACATGTCTAACAATATAACGTCGGTGATCATCACCGCAAAGAAAATCATCATGATATCCGGGAAAGAGAACATATTCGGATGAAAGACACCGCTGCGGGCTATTTCCATCATACCGTTGGACGTAACAGCGCCTATCAGGATGCCGGCTGAAGCAATAGCAAGGATTACCCGGCGGGAAGCCACTTTAGAACCGATGGCCGAGTTGAGGAAGTTTACGGCGTCGTTGGAGATGCCAACGATCAGGTCGACCACAGCCAGGCCGACAAGTACGAAAAGAATGAGTAAATAGATATTGTCCATAAAAAAATATATTGCAGTAAAAGTAGACGTGAAATGTGATGGAAATATTAACGGATTGTTAAGATTTTGTTATGATTGTTCGGAGAAAGGCTGAGGGAAATAACCATTGCTTCGAAAGGTTGCAGTACTAATTTACTCCCTTCGTCGATACTATTCCTGTGTGTCGAAAATATTAACTCATCATCTTCGGGCATACCGGGAATGGTACGTTTTCGCGGACTAAAATTCAATATTACCTGTATTTGTTGATCTCCGAGTATTCGTGTGTATGACAGGATACCGTTATTACCGGTTTCCGTAAACTCTATCCCTCCTTGTTGCAACACGGTCATTTCTTTTCTCAAAGCAATCAGCCGGCGGTAAACGTTCAGCACGGAGTTTTCATCAGCTGCTTCATTTTCCGTATTCACGTGCTGATAATTCTTGTGCAGCGGCAGCCACGGTTCACCGGAAGTAAAGCCTCCTGCCGTACCAGCATCCCACTGCATGGGTGTTCGCCCCGGGTCGCGGCCGTTATATAACGGCCAGAACATTTTCCCATATTGGTCGTTGATTTGCCTGTATGGAATATGGACGTTTGTCATGCCGATCTCGTCTCCGTAGTAGATGAACGGTACACCTTTCAGTGTTAGTAACAATACGGCCAGCAGCCTGGCTTTTCCGGATGTATGCCGTTCCCGGCCAAAACGCTTCACGCTGCGGCCCATATCGTGGTTCGAGAAGGCAAAGCACGGCCAGCCTGCAGGTGGCAGGGCGTCATAGTATGATTGTATGGCCCGGTAATATTTACGGGCGTTCCAGGTACAGAAAAGTAACGAAAAGTCGAATGCCATGTGCAGCATATCATCGTTGCCGAGGAAACTTGCGACTAAATCCGGATCACCGGGTGGTAATACATATATTTCGCCGACGCTGGTCTTTTCAGGATACTCGTCGAGCAACGAGCGGAAATCACGCAATATGTCGTATGTTTCCGGCCTGTTCCTGTTGTAAACTTTTGTACGGCTTAATAAAGGGTTGTTTCGTAGCAGGCTGTCCTTCACGATCATATTCACTACATCGAGGCGGAAACCATCTACACCTAAGTCAAGCCAGAAACGGATATGATCGAAAAAAGCCCGCTTCATATCTTTATTGCGCCAGTTAAGGTCGGGCTGTTCCTTAAAAAAGGAATGGTAATAAAATTGCCCTGTAACCGTATCACGGTGCCAGGCTCTTTGGAGAAAGTTGGTCCTCCAGTTGTTGGGCGCCTTGCTATTCGTAT
>JAISOY010000131.1 GCA_031275285.1 Bacteroidales bacterium
CGATATTGATGGCATCAACAGTGGGAACTTTACCAATGGCTGTATCCACAGTTTCACCTTCATTGTTGCAACGATCAAAGATATAAGCCAGGACACGGCTGTTTTCACCATAACCTGGCCACAGGAACTTACCGTTTTCATCTTTACGGAACCAGTTCACATAGAAAATTTTAGGTAAAGCCGACGGATTCGGTGCATTTTTACCAATGGTCACCCAATGTCCGAAATAGTCACCCATATTGTATCCGCAGAAAGGCAACATCGCAAAAGGATCACGACGTACAATACCGGCCTGTCCGAGAGCAGCTGCAGTGGTTTCCGAAGAAACGATAGAGCCCATGAAAACACCATGGTTCCAGCTCATGGCTTCGTGTACCAAAGGCACGGTGGTTGGACGGCGTCCTCCGAACAAAAATGCAGAGATCGGTACTCCGGCAGGATCCTCCCATTTTTCGTCAATAACAGGACATTGGTAAGCAGGAGCCGTAAAACGTGCATTAGGATGTGCACAGGGTTCTCCCGATTTTGGATCGTGTACTTTATTTTTCCAGTTGATAGTGCCTTCAGGACAATCTGTTCCGATTCCTTCCCACCATACATCACCGTCAGGAGTCAAACCTACATTGGTGAAGATCGTGTTGGCACGGCAACTCAACATAGCATTGGGATTCGTTTCCATGGATGTAAAAGGAGCTACACCAAAGAAACCATATTCGGGATTAATGGCATATAATTTACCGTCTTTACCGAATTTCATCCATGCAATGTCATCACCCACACATTCTACTTTCCAACCCGGAATAGTAGGGATCAGCATGGCCAGATTGGTTTTTCCGCATGCACTTGGGAAAGCGGCGGTAATATATTTCTTTTCACCTTTAGGATTGGTCAATCCGAGAATCAACATATGTTCGGCCAGCCAGCCCTGCTCTTTCGCCATTGCAGAAGCAATACGCAAAGCAAAACATTTTTTACCCAATAAGGCATTTCCTCCATAACCTGAACCATACGACCATATCTCATGTGTTTCAGGGAAGTGGGTAATATATTTCTTTTCGATAGGTGCGCAAGGCCATTTAGCATCTTTCTGGCCAGGCTCAAGGGGAGCTCCTACAGAATGAACGCAAGGAACAAAATCACCGTCACCTAATACATCCAGTACTTTTTTCCCCATACGGGTCATGATACGCATATTGACCACTACATAAGGAGAGTCTGTGATTTCAACACCGATATGGGCGATGTTAGAGCCAAGAGGTCCCATGCTGAACGGGATGACATACATCGTACGGCCTTTCATACATCCTTTGTACAGGTCGCGCATGATTTTCTTCATTTCCGCAGGATCATACCAGTTATTGGTAGGTCCGGCTTCCTCTTTAGTCTTCGAACAGATAAAAGTACGGTCTTCAACACGAGCCACATCACTGGGGTCCGATTGAAAATAATAAGAGTTCGGACGTTTTTTCTCATCCAGCTTAACAGCCATCCCGCTGTTGACCATCTCTGCCAGAAGCCGGTTGTTTTCTTCTTCAGAACCATCGCACCAGTATACGTTATCCGCCTGACACCATTCGGCCCATTCCTGAACCCATTGTTTTAACTTTTGATTGTTTGTCATACTTATTATATAATTAATTGAATGAATGAATAATCACAAACTCTATTTACGGGTAAGCAAAAATCTTGCGAAATTACTTAAAATAAAGTTTTTTTTCACTAATTCTATAAAAAACTTTTTCCACAGAAATGATTATTTTCATTTGCCTTCGCAGATTATTCATAAATTTGCATGCAAAATCATATTGTGAGGAAAATGGATAAAATCAAACTTGTCATATGGGATTTGGATGAAACTTTCTGGCAAGGAACGCTTAGTGAAGGTACCATAAAAATAGTGGATGATCATGTAAAAATTGTAAAAGAACTCACTAACAGAGGGATCATTAATAGCATCGTATCAAAAAACAATCATGAACAGGTAAAAGAGATACTAACCGAACTGAACATCTGGGATTATTTTATTTTTCCTGTAATTGACTGGACGCCTAAGGGCGAAGCAGTGAAACAGATCATCCATAAATGCCAGTTAAGGCCGGTAAATGTTCTTTTCCTGGATGATAACCGGTTGAATATTGAGGAGGTAAAATTTTATAACGACGGCATTCATGCATTTTTTCCCGATTACATAAAAGAGATGATGCAAAATCCTGCATTGGCAGGTAATCCGGATATAGAACATACGCGCCTCAAGCAATATAAATTATTGGAACGGAAGGAAAATGAAATGGGTCATTTCTTTGACAATATTTCTTTTCTGGAACAATCGGAAATACAAATATCTTTCATAGAAAATTTGCCGGACATCAATGACCGGATATACGAGCTCATTGAACGAACCAATCAGTTAAATTACACCAAAATAAGACTAAATCGGGAAGAAACAGACGAATTGCTAAAAAATACCGGTTATGAACAAAAAGCCGTTTCAGTGACTGACAGATATGGCGATTACGGTATTGTAGGATATTACTGTCTGGACCGCACCACCCACCAACTGGTTCATTTCATTTTTTCCTGCCGTATTTTAAATATGGGAATTGAACAATATGTATATGCAAAGTTAAATTTCCCCGACATCAAAGTTATTAACGATGTATCAACCGCACTGACAGATAAAAAGCCTTATTGGATCAAAGAAGAGAAACACCAGAAAATTGCCAGGAAACAGAAAAACAAACCCGGAATTTCAATCCTGTTCAAAGGTGGTTGCGATTTATCACAACTTTTCCATTACATCGGGAGTTATCATCTGGACATTATCCAGGAGACCAATTATGTCGGAAAAAACAATCTTCCCATACACAATGATCATTCACAAATGATCCTGAATTCACAACTACTTGATCGGGCTGATATAAAATACATTGAATCCTCCCTCCCGTTTTTTGATTCTAAATCCCATCAGACTCAACTATTCGACAACAACTATAATATTCTTGTATTTAGCATTTTGATGGATTATACCCAGGATTTATACCGGCATAAAGAAAAAGGATTCCTTATTCCTTTCGGAGGTTATTCCTATAACCTGACCGATCCTTCTATCCATCAGGACATTGCCAGATTTTTTAAAGAAAAGAAAAAAGAAGCCATTTCAATTGATTTTTTACATCAATTTTCTCAGGAATACGAATATGTCGGACAGATCAGCGAAAGTCATTTCACTGAAAACCTTACAAAGATACGTCAATCAATAAGTGCCCATATCCCGATCATTTTCATCAACGGAAGTGAAGTCGACGATGGTTTTTCCGCAGAGAAAGGCAGCACCCAAAGGCATCGCGACATGAATAAAAGCCTGGAATCTTTTATAAAAGGAAACAGTAACTGTTTTTTATTGGATGTCCGGAAATATGTTAAAAACAGGGAAGACGTGACAAACAACATACGTCACTATCAAAGATTGATCTATAAAGACCTGGCATCGGAGCTAATGACTATTTTAGAAAAGCAGCTGGACCTGAATTTAAATTACAGCATAGTCAATCATGTAAAAACAGTTTTTCACAAATATATCTCAACAAATATTGAGAAAGCAAAACGTATCATTATGCGCCATTAAAAAATTAATATGCCGGCAAGGTCTGGAAAAAGCCAGCAATAAGATGATAAAAAACCCGTCATTTTACGATTTATTATTCGTAAAATGACGGGTAAAACGAATATCGACTGACTGCTCTATATAATTAAAATTATACAGTCATAATTTCACTTTCTTTCTGGGCCAATATTTCTTCCACCTTTTTGTAATACTTATCCGTCATTTTCTGGGCAAGTCCTTCCGCATCCTTTTCCATATCCTCAGGAAGTCCGTTCTTTACCATTTTTTTGAACTCTTCAATTACATCACGACGTGCATTACGTATGCTGATCTTTGCATTTTCCCCTTCTGCTTTGACTTGTTTTACAAGACCTTTACGGCGTTCCTCGGTCAAAGGCGGGATATTTAGGCGGACCACCTCCCCGTTATTTGAGGGTGTCATTCCGATGTTTGCAGCGAATATAGCTTTTTCAACAGCGTCAATAATTTTTTTTTCCCACGGCTGAATAACAATGGTACGTGCATCGGGTGTATTGATATTGGCCACCTGCTGCAACGGCGTCGGTGTACCATAATAGTCGACCAGAATACCATCAAGCATTGACGGATTAGCTTTTCCCGCACGAAGTTTCAGTAATTCGGCTGACAAATGCTTCAGCGCTTTTTCCATTTTTTCAGTAGCATCATCTAAATACAATTGAACTTCTTCATTCATAACTGATGGGTTTATGTTTTTATATTAAGTAAGATAAAACAATTAATGTCATATTTGCTAAACGTAATCAATTTGATCAATGTGACTTAAGATAATAATAAATAGCACTGAGTGCTTAAATGCATAGCAAATTAACAAATAAGACACCTATTTTGCAAAAAAAATATTATCAATCTATCTTTGCTACCAAAAAAACGAACCGGTGTAATTGGATGATACCCTCATTCACTGGTTCCTGATCATTTGATGTGATGTTCCTTTTTCTTGCATGTTGGATTAATTTTTGTCATGTTTTCACCCATCCGGTATATGTATCCGTCACCAATATGGATATTGATATACCGGAAAAAAGCGTTACCCTTTCGTTAAAAATATTCACGGACGATATGGAAACCGTATTACATAATAAATACGGTATCGACGGATGGATAGGAACACCCCAGGAACATAAAGATTGCCGGCAATTGATCGGCGAATATCTTGACGAGCGGTTTACTGTGAAAATAAACCACAACGAAAAAGTGATGCTGGCAAAAGACAGCATGGTGATTCATGAGGATGCTTTATGGATATATATGAAAGGAAAGGCATCGCAAAAAATTAATTTTATGGAAATTAACAACCGGGTGTTGACTGATTTCTTTTATACGCAAACCAATTTAGTGATCATTAGTACCGGCAAGCAAGAAAAAGGATATAAATTAGACCGGAAGAAACATAAAATTGAATTATCTTTATAGCGTTTTTGAACCTTATATTTCTATATAAAGATTAAAAGGTCAAAAAAACAGGTAATGAATAAGGCGATCCATATACTTCTTTTATTATTGTTCTGTACTGCAGGAACAGGATGGGCTACCCATAATCGTGCGGGGCAAATTGTTTACAAGCATATTTCCGGGCATACTTATGAATTTACAGTCACTACATTTACCTATACGTTAAGTGCGGCAGACCGGTCGGAATTAGATATCAGTTGGGGAGACAACACTGTATCCACCATGTACCGGGATGCCAGTAAAATAGAAATGCTTCCGGATAATTATAAGAAAAATGTATACGTGATCCGCCATACTTTTCCGGGATCAGGCGTATATTCAGTAGTTGTGGAAGATCCCAACCGTAACCTCGGCGTAGAAAATATCCCCAACTCCGTAAGTGTCGTATTTTCGGTAAAAACCATATTCCGGATCGATCCGAACCTGGGTGCCAACAATGCGCCGGAACTTCTCACCTATCCTATCGACAAGGCTGCTTTGGGGCAGGTATTTATCCATAACCCATCTGCATTTGACATTGACGGGGATAGTTTATCTTATGAACTCACCACCTGTACCCGGGACCGTGGTATCGAAATCGAGGACTATTCCCTGCCCGAAGCATCAGACTCCCTGGTCGTCAACCCTATTACCGGTGATCTGATCTGGGCCGCTCCCATGAAAAAAGGGATATACAATATCGCCATGAAAATTGATGAATGGCGCAAGGGAGTTAAGATCGGAAGTATTGCCCGCGATATGCAGATTGAGGTGGTCGACTCAAAAAACCGCCCTCCTGTTATTGAGCCCATCTCTTCCCGGTGTGTGGAAGCCGGTACAAAATTAGATTTTGTCATCAGGTCTACGGATCCCGATAATGATCTGATCGTGTTGAGCGCTACCGGAGGGCCTTTTGAACTTTCCTCCAATAAGGCGGAGTTCAATACTATCGGTAGCGGCAACGGATTCGCCAACGCCCGGTTTACATGGCAAACAGATCACAGCCATGTCCGGAAACAACCCTATAGTATATCTGTCAAGGCTGAAGATCAGAATCAGGAAGTTAAGCTGGTAAATTTTGCCAATTTTAATATTACCGTACTGGCTCCCAAAATAGAAAACCTGACAGCTGTAGCAGAAAAGAAGACTATCCGGTTGAATTGGTCACCTACCTTAAGCAACCACGCGGCAGGTTATGAGATATATCGTAGCGTCGGCCCCAATGCAGTTAATCCTGATTCCTGTTCCGGAGGTATACCCGCCGAATCAGGTTATGAGAAAATAGCGACCATCGATGGTATCCAACAGACTTCATTTGAAGACAATAACGACGGAAAAGGACTTAGTCCCGGAATAGATTACTGTTACCGTGTTGTCGCCTATTTTTCGGACGGCGCCAAAAGTTTCCCTTCTGATGAAGCCTGTGCCGTATTACTCGCCGGTACACCGCCGATGATACTGGCTGATGTCGTTTCGATAGACCCCCTGGGAACGATAGATGTCGCATGGTTAAGAAAACCACTGGATGATATCATTGCAGGAAAACCAGGACCTTTTGAATACCGCCTCTTCTACAGTGAGGATATGAACGGCAGCTGGTCGGAACTGTACCGTACCGTTGTTCCAGATACGGATCTGAAAGACACCACTTTCACCCATACCCTGGTGGATACGAAAAATAAATACCGGCATTATTATAAAGTAGAGCTATGGGACAGGGAAAACGGAGGAGAGAGTTTACTGGAAGAAGATTTCGAAATAGCATCTACCTTATATCCCGGACTTGAACCTTCGGACCGGTCTGTAAACATTAGCTTCGAACGTTATACTCCCTGGGTAAATACAGAATATACCGTATACCGATGCATCAAAACCGGAACGGATATCTGTATGCCTGTCGATTCTGTCGGGTTTACGGCAAAAGAGACCTATACGGATACCGGATTGAAGAATGGACAGGAATATTGTTACCGCATTCGTAGCAGAGGGTACCGGAAAATCAACGGGATCACCTATGAAAACGAAAATATGTCGCATGTGGCCTGTATCATTCCTTATGACAATGTTCCGCCCTGTACACCTGTACTTGATGGGAAAAGCCTCTGTGAAGAAAACCGTAACCTGCTTGAATGGATATACGATCCCAGTTGTATGTATGATGTGGAAAAATACCGTATTTTCTATACACCCGACCGGATCAGGGCATATGAAAAAATCGATTCGGTCATGAACCGCGACCAGGCCAACTATTCTCATACGAATGTCCTGGTGGGGTGTTATTATATTACTGCCGTGGACAGTACCGGGAACGAATCCGAAGCAAGTAACATCATATGCCTGGATGAGTGTGGAAAATACGATCTACCGAATGTTTTTACTCCTGACGGAGACAATATCAACGACGTATTTAAAGCGTTCAATCCTTCCGGGATAAAACAGGTGGAAATGAAAGTATTTAACCGCTGGGGAAAGCTGGTCTTTAAAACCAACGATCCGAATATCAATTGGGACGGAAGAGACAAAGACAGCAAACGTTTTGTTCCTACAGGGGTATATTATTATACCTGTGATGTCTATGAAGACCGTTTAACCGGATCCAAGATAAACACACTTTCCGGATTTATTCATGTATACACTGGTAAAGACGCAAAAGCATTTGAACAATAATACAAAAACAGGCTTGAAATATTGGATTGCCATATTGTTAATGGTCTGCGGACTAAACGCCGAAGCGCAAAAGCTCAATGAAGCTTATCTTCGTGCAAGGGCTGCCATGTACCAGAAAACATACCAAAAAGCAACAGAAGAAATATTATCTGTTCCGGAAAGTGAACGTTCCCCCGCTATGTATTTTTCTTTAGGAGAGAGTTACTATCAGTTGCAGAATTATGATGAAGCGGTTCGTTCCTTTGAAACATCGGAAAGTACCCGTAGTACTCCGGAAACACAATTGTATATTGCGAAAGCATATGCCATGATGATGCAACCGGCAAAAGCGGTTGAATGGCTGGAAAAATACCTGGGACAAAGGAATAAATTACCTGAAAGCGACCTGCATCTCGATCCTTCATTTGAAAAAATAGAACGTAGCAAGGAATGGAGAACCTTATGGGATAAAAGCTGGTACAATGCTGCTGAAGAGAAATCCGCTGAAGCAGACTTAATGATCAAACGGAAAAAATATACGGAAGCCCTGAATATTATTGATGGCGAGACTGTACGACGCACTCCGTCTGCAAGGTTATTGATACAACGGGCAAAAGCATATGCGGCAATGGAAGAGTATGTACCGGCTTTTGAAAGTTACCAGGCAGCATTACAACTCCGGGGAAATCAATCCGAATATTTCTCCGATGCTGCAGAAGTGGCTATAAAGGTAAATAAATACGATATGGCCCTGGATTATCTGGATAAAGCCATCCGGATAGATCCCTACAGCCTTGAGCTCTATCTTCAAAGAGCAAGTACCTTCAGGATGTTAAAACGATATGACGAAGCACGGGAAGATATCAATTTCTTCTTTGCTTATCTGCCAGCCGACACCAAAGCACTTTATCAAATGGGTGTCAACGAATTAGAAGCCGGAAACACCTTGTCCGGTATTGAATATTTTACCTTATTGATTGACCAGGACCGTTCTAAAGTCGATTATTTTCTGGCACGAGCTTCTGCCTACAGCAAAGCCCAAAAATTCGGCATGGCCGACGATGATCTGGCACAGGTATTGGATCTTGATCCCAGGAAACCGGAAGCCTGGTTGCAGAAAGGGATAGTCCACCAGCAAATGGGAGATATGGAAAATGCCTGCTATTACTGGCGGAAAGCGCTTAACCTCGGAAGTAAGGAAGCTTCAAATTACATATATAAGTATTGCACTCAATAAAATGAAAAATGGAGAATGGAGAATTGAAAATGGAGAATATAGCAGGTTTCATGAGCGTCAGCGAGTAATGGAGAAAGTAAAAAAGTTCATAAAGTTATAAAGTAAATAAGGTAATGTAGGATACCCAAACTTTCAAACTTTATGAACGTTCCGACTTTATGAACGTTCCGACTCTCCAACTTTATAAACAAAAAGAATTAAGAATTAATATATGCCATGAATAAAAAAATAGCAGTTTTAGCCGGTGACGGTATTGGTCCCGAAGTGATTGAACAAGCATTAAAAGTAGTTAAAGCCATTGAAAAAAAATACAACATTCAATTTGAATATACTCCTGCCCTGGTAGGCGCTATTGCAATAGAAAAAACAGGAAATCCGTATCCGGACGAAACACATGATATCTGTATGCAATCGGATGCCGTGCTTTTCGGAGCCATCGGAGATCCCAAATATGACAATGACCCCAAAGCAAAAGTCCGTCCGGAACAGGGATTATTGGCCATGCGTAAGAAGCTGGGATTGTTTGCCAATATACGGCCTATCACGGCCTTTAAATCTTTGGTTCATAAATCACCGTTAAAAACAGAATTAATTGAAGGGGTTGATTTTATGGTACTCCGCGAGTTAACCGGAGGGATTTATTTCGGAGAACCACGTGGAAGGAGTGAAAACGGGTTGACAGCATTCGATACCTGTACCTATAACCAATACGAGGTAGAACGGATCGGCAGGCTCGCTTTTGAGTATGCCCGTAAACGCGGGAAAAAACTAACTGCGGTAGATAAGGCAAATATTCTGGCAACATCACGTCTCTGGAGGGAAACGATCCAGCAACTACACTCCGAATATAAGGATGTGGAACTGGAGTTCATGTTTGTGGACAATGCCGCCATGCAACTGGTCACCTGGCCGAAAAAATTCGATGTGGTCGTGACTGAAAATATGTTTGGCGATATTTTAACAGATGAAGCTAGTGTGATCACCGGATCATTGGGTTTACTGCCTTCCGCTTCCATAGGTATTCACACTTCGGTGTTCGAACCTATCCACGGATCCTACCCGCAAGCCGCAGGTAAAAACATTGCCAACCCTTTGGGAACCATTCTTTCTGCTGCACTGATGTTCGAATACGCCTTAGAAATGCCCGAAGCAGGACAACTCATCCGTCAGGCATGTGAAAAATCAATCGAAGAGGGCATCGTGACATCTGATATTGCGACAGGTAAATCATATGGTACCTCTGAAGTTGGCGACTGGATCGCCCGGCAATTGATGTAAGTCGTATATATTAAGTAAAAAACACCTAAAACCGTATTAATTATCTAAAAAATGATACTTTTGCACTGATAGTATAGTGAGTATGAAAGTAAAATTTTATAAATTAAAAATAAAAATAATGAATGTAAGAAGAATTATGTTTTGCCTGTTATTGGTTCCCGGTTTGATCATTGGAGTTTCATCCTGTAAGGATGATGACGATGATGATACCGACTATGCCCAAATAATTGAAGGGACATATAAGGGAACATTAAAATTGAATGGTAATACTCTTCCATCGAAGGTTAAAATAAAAGTCGAACATGACAATGTTAATAAAGTCATTCTCAGGATGGATCCGACAACTTTACCCATATCCGCTGAAGTTTCCGTTAATATACCTGAAATAGTTTGTGTTTCCACAGTTAGTTCTAAAGATGAAAAATACTATACTACAGGGTCTACTACTGTGACTTTGGAAGCCATGCCCGGAGTTGAAATTCCTGTTAGCGTTTCAGGTACCTTCGATAAAAATAATAATGTCGAAATTTTAATTGGATTAACAATTTCCGGTTCTCCTGTAAATGTGGCATTTACCGGTGTTTTATTCAATGGCGTTGATAGTTACGCCGAGGAGATAGCGGGAACATATACAGGGATCCTGGAAATAGAAGAACAAACTGTTGCGCAGAATGTTAAAATTGCAGTAGAGGAAATTTCCGACACCAAGGTAAATCTGAAGATGAACCAAACCGTTATGGAATTACCTATCAACATTACCAAATGCGAATCAGAAGTATTATATGCAAATGATAAATACACGATAAATGCAGGCACAACGGTTACATTACCGAAAGAAGCAGTGGAAGGCTTACTCGGAATGGAAATCCCAATGCCCGGTACTACCCTGGATGTACCTATCACCGTGAAAGGCGAATTCAACAAAAGCAATGAGGCACAGATCAATATCGGATTAGTAAATTTCATGGATCAATCTGTTTTCCTGAATGTTGTTTTTAAAGGAAAGAAATACTTGATCAGTCATATTTTCATAAAAAACCGTTTCAAGTCAGTTTGAAACGGTTTTTTATGATTTTACCCTTGCGTCTGCAATAATTTATTCTTACAACATTCCGGATATCAGGACAACAGAGCATATACTACAGGAATCAGCAGCTCCAACAATAAATAGTATTTTCCACGGCCGGTAATTCCTTTTTTGCCTGGTACTTCGCCCTTACCGGTTCTTAATAAAAGGAAGCTAAAAAGTCGGAACGTTCATAAAGTCAAAAAGTTTATAAAATATGAAAGTTTGGATATCCTACATTACTTTTTCCATTCTCAATTCTCAATTCTCAATTCTCAATTCTTAATTCTTAACCGTTATCCCGATAATCAGTCCTGCCGCTATTCCTCCTGCGGTGCAGAATATTGTCCGGCGACGGGTTTTCATCCGCTGTTGCCGAAGTTGCTTTTTGTAGCTGTCGGTGATAGATTGCCGTATCCGATCAGCTTCCGTTTTATTGGCTTCCAGCCCAGCGATGGCTATACGGTAATCCGCAATCATCCGTTCGCTTTCCGTAAGGGATTGCTGCAAAGCGCTTACCCGTTCTTTCAGCAGGCCGTTCTCCTTTTGCAGGAATTCATGCTCGGCGAAGATCAGCGCGGTAGTGCGGAACTGTTCAGCGTTCAGCACGGCTACCGTATCTTTCGATATAGCCTGTGACATAACGGTAGCGCTCATCATCAGGCAGAAGAATAATACTGTCGCGGCGGTTTTCATATTGTATACGGTTTTGTCTTTGTGTAGTTTGTATTTGAATGATCATGATATCCAGCGAATCGAGGATTTCCCGGTACTGCTGTTCGCGGAGCGATAACGCCCGGTATAATGAATCCCGCTCGTTGCCCAGGCGGCCGATCTGTTGTTCATAACCTTTTATCCGGTCAGCGAAATCGTTTTCGGCCCTGTTCCGTTTCAAAAGCAGGTAAACAGCTGCACCGGCCAGAATAAGGAGAAGTATCCAGGAGATTTTCGATGCTATTTTATTCACGGTTCAAAGTTCTGGATTCATTTTTCAATGTTCAATTGCTCCAACCATCCGGAGACATCAAAGCAGGGACAATCTTTATTGGCAAAGTCGTTGTGCCCTTTGACCTCCACGCCGGGAAAACACTGCATGAAATCCAGTACGTAGCGGCGCATGGCTTCCTGTTGGGCTGCGGTGCGCGTGTCTTTCGGTTTACCGTTCCTGTCCAGACCGCCGGCATATACAATGTGCCGCGATATGCTGTTAATTCCTTTCACCCCGTTGGTGATCTCCCAGGGGTCGATCCATTCATCTTCGTTGTTGGGTACGAGCCGTTCTATTGTTCCGTCCAGATGGATCAGATCGGTATAACCCACCTGTTTCCATCCGCGGCCGCCCCGGCTAACCGGCATGGTGTGCCAGCGGCGGATATCTTCGCCCGTCACTTCCCTGCCTTCGGGTGTAGCCGTACAGTGGATCACCAGATATACGACTGTTGATTTCTGATTCACGGTTTTCGATAATAATGGTTTAAAATTCAAGATTCAAAGTTCAAGATTTGCATACATTGAGCGTCAATTGGTTTCGCCTGGCTTGTAACGGTTTAAGTTATCAACAATATAAGGCATTAGTTTTCCATTCTCAATTATTAATTATCCATTTTCCATCGTTTCCTCACTGCTCTTACCGCTATATACAAGCTATCGAAACACAGGCCGGTGCAAAAGCAATAAAACATACTGATCTCTTCGCCTTTGATGTCGGGCCAAAAACGGATGAGCGCCACAGCCACCAACAGGTTAAGGATAAAGCGCAACATATTGTCACGCCAAAAGAAAGGCCATGACCAACGGCGCGGCGTGCGCGGGCTTTCCTTATCCCTTTGGCTGATATCCAACAGCAGGGTAAGCATAACGCCTATGCCTACAAACAGCATCCCCGCCGCGAAGTGCGGCAGGGTGAGGCTGCCGGTAAGGTATGAGGTGAAAGAATTCAAAGTTTAAGATTTAAAATTCCGAATTCATTTTCCATTCTCCATTCTCAATTTTTAATTGATTATTGGTAAAGCACATAAGCAGTGCTTGCGGGTTTTCTGAAATCTGATGGAGCAACAAAACCAGGCCAAACCCAAACGGTGGTAACAGGATTTCCGGTACAATCAAAAATACGTAAACTCTTATTGTTGCTTATATTAATACTGGACAGGGAATTATTAAAACACCGTAAGTCAGTTAAAGCAACACATCCGCTTACATCAAGAGAAGACAAAGGATTATTAGAGCAGAATAACGTTGTTAAAGCAGCACATCTGCTTACATTGAGAGTGGACAGAGTATTATTATTACATTCCAATGTTGTTAAAGCTGTATTATTGTTCACATCAAGAGTGGACAGGGAATTATTATCGCACAATAACATTTCCAAAGCGCTACATTCGCTTACATCAAGAGAAGTCAGGGAATTATTATAACAATGTAACTCCCTTAAAGCAGTACATCCGCTTACATCGAGTGTGGTTAGGGTATTGTTATTACACCATAAGCTGAATAAAGTAGTACATCCTCTTGCATCAAGTGTGGTTAGGGAATTATTAAAACAATTCAATCCTCTTAAAGCTGTACATCCGCTCACATTGAGAGTCGTCAGGGAACTACCAATACCATCCAAGCTTGTTAAAGCGATACATCCGCTTGCATCAAGTGTGGTCAAGGGATTGTCTAAAAATCTCAAATATGTTAAGGACGTACATCCGCTTACATCAAGACTAGTCAGGGTGTTGTTATTACATTCCAATCTTGTTAAGGCCGTACATCCGTTTACATTAAGTGTAGTCAAGGTGTTGTCACTACAACTCAAAAATGTTAAAGCTGTATTTTTGCTTATATCAAGAGTTGTCAAAGTATTGCCACTACAAGTCAAACTTGTTAAAGCCGTATTATTACTTACATCAAGAATGGACAGGAAATTGTCGCCACAACTCAAACTTGTTAAAACCGTATTGTTGCTTACATCAAGAATGGTCAGGGAATTACCGTAACAACGCAAGTCTCTTAAATCTGTACACCCACTTACATCAAGTGTGGACAAAGAATTAATCTGACACCATAACGTTTCTAAACCAGCACATTCACTTACATTAAGAGTAGATAAGGAATTATTCTCAAAACAAATCAACTCTGTTAAAGCTCTATTTTTGCTTACATCGAGAGTGGACAAAGAATTGTCAGCACAAACTAACTTTGTTAAAGCCGTATTCTTGCTTACATTGAGAGTAATCAGGGAATTACCGACACAATTCAAGGATTCCAGAGAGGAAAAATATACCAACCCTGCAAGTGATGAAATTCCTCTATTGTGTACCTCAATGCTCTTTACCTGCGAAACCTCTCCAATGATAAGTTTACCGTCATTGTTGGTATCAAAATTTGCCAGGCAATAGACAAGGAAATTCGGGTCTGTGATTTTAGCGGTGATATCTATGTCGTCCGGCCCTTCTCCCGGGTAAAGGTATTCCCCGGTTCCCGGTTCGAACCCTGCAGGAGGAGCGGTTTTATCAAAACCCGGCCAGACGTTGATTACAACAAGATCCGTATTGCCCGTAGCCACCAGCACCGCCAGACTTGTGTTGGCTTCGATATTCAGCTCCGTCAATTGGTTGTCATTCACATATAATTTTACCAATGCGGTATTTTCACTCAGGTCAATGGTTACGAACAGGTTTCCACTGATGTTCAACTCTGCTAATGCAGTGTTCTTGCTTACGTCAATGGCAGTCAAGTGGTTGTTGCTTACATCCAGCGCTGTCAGTCTGGTATTTTTGCTCACATCGATAGCGGTAAAAGCGTTGTTGGCGGCATTGAGTTTTTCCAGCGTCGTAAAGTATTCGAGCCCTGTCAGCGAGGCGATTTCGCCATCGGAGGTTGCTTTTGCCGTTTTTGCGGATTTTCCTGCAACTGCCGCCCCCACATTGATCTCTTTCACTGCGGCAGCTTCATTGGCGCTGAGTTTACCATCGCCGCCGGTATCGAAATTGGCCAGGCAGTATGCCCTGAATACGGCATCAGTAATTTTTGCGGTAATGTCCTCGCTGGTATCGCCGGGTTGCGGATCCGGTTCTGGGTCGTCTTTATCGTCACCACACCCGCTAAAAGAAAGGGTACAAACCGACAGTAAAACCGCAAAAATAAAGCGGTTGTTGTTTAATATTAATTGCTTTGTTTTCATCTGTATAAAATTATTTTTAATGGTTAGATGCAATGTCCAATTTTGTTCATGAAGGTGGGTATATCGCAATGTTTATGGACATTTCATGATATTTTAAGATTAAAATTCATTCTTAATTATTTAATCGTCGCTCTCGCTTGAAGAAGTTAAAAGTCGGAATGTTTATAAAATCTGAAAGTTTGGATACCACATACCCTACATTACTTTTTTACTTTATAACTTTATGATTTTTTTGCCTTTTAACCTTATGAACTTTCTAACTTTTTTGCTTTTCTCCATTACTCGCTGACGCTCATGAGACCAGCTATAACATCCATTCTCAATTGATTACGGAATAATTGCTCCTATCATTTCACTCCATGGCCCTTTTTCCCCTTTGGTATTTTCCCAGCGGAGGCAGAACCAGACATTTTTTCCGCGCTGGTTTTCTTCAAATTCGAGTGTAAAGGGAGTTCGCGTGTCGAAGGATGAATTAAGCAGATCCGTTACCGCTTGTGGCGGTGTATCCCTGATCCCCCATTTAATCTCCACGCCATGCACGCCTTTGGGCTTGGCCCTGGAATCGCTTCCCTGGTTACGGAAGTGAAGTGACAGGCGGCGTATCACCGAGGTATCGACCGAAAACTCGGGATAGCTGGAAGGGGGCGGAACGGCTGTCCTGGTGGCAGATGGAATAGTGATCCCCATATTGCGGCGGTCATCGTTGGTTACGCGCGTATTATGTTCCAGGTTCCGCACCAATATCCGCAATAATTTTTCGTATTCTTTACGCGCTTCCCGTTTAGCAGAGGTGATCAGCGGGGTGCGGGTGGCAGGATTGCGGTAAGCCTCCCATGCATTTTCCCACTCCGTTTTTTTCGGCAGCAGTTGGTTGTCCAGCCATTCACTGTCCAGCATCCAGTCCGAACGGCGTCCGTCGGCAGTGCCGGCAATAATTTCCTGCGATACATTAAAGTCCGCGTCTTTTCTTGGCAGAGTACTCATTTTTTTAATTTTTAAAAGGTTAATTACATATAATTTGGATAATCGCTAATGGTCGATATTTAAACATATTACCGGCATGCTTTCCCCCGGTTCGTGTCAGGCTCGATATAAACCACATTAACTATAGTATGAGCCGGGTAAAGCCTGATATGATTCATATAAAGTTTAACAAGGCCTGCATTAAGCTTAACATACCCCGGGTTAAGCTTAACGTAGCTTGCGTCAGGCCTGCTATGATCCGTGCTAACCTTAATATAAGTCGTGGCAAGCCTTCCCTGGCGTGCAAATAATTGAAAATTAAGTGTCGGAGATGGTAACCTTTTTCCGGCAATCCGCTTACAGGCACCGGTCATCCGCACTACGCAGACAGGAAAAAAGAAAGCCGCAACATTGCGAAACAATGTTACGGCCCTATTTGGTTTCGAAAACTTTTTCTTATCGTTCGCGCGAGCGCGTTGTATAATGTTTAAACGATCAGTGCTCTCTCTCTCTCTCTCTCTCTCTCTCTCTCTCTCTCTCTCTCTCTCTCTCTCTCTCTCTCTCTCTCTCTCTCTCTCTCTGCAAGGGACATGCCAAAACCTGTATTTACAGGATTTACCGCAGAATTATATTTACAGAAAAAGCGCATAAAATACCGAACGGTTTTTAAAATGAATGAGAAACAAAAGTAATAAAGGGTTTGAATAAAACAAAGTTTTTTTTAAGAAAGATGAACAATTGCAGGTTCGCTGCCACACCACACTGCATCAGATCAGCATTCCTGATATCAGGACAACAGGATATATATCACAGGGATCAGCAACCCCAACAACAGATAGTATTTTCCACGGCCGGTAATTCCTTTTTTACCGGGTACCATGAACAATCCGGAAATGGCAAAGAAGATCAGCGATCCTGCAAATATATCGGCCATAGGAGACCATCCTCCCACCCTGTTATAATGCAATTGATTGATCCAGTATATCAATGGCCGCTTTTTACTTATCTCGTAGTCTACGGATCCTTTCAGCGGATCATACAAGCCCATACCACCCTGGAGCATCAGTCTGTAGTGCCCGTTTCCAGCGGTCAGTATTTTATTCAGTTTAGGTAAGTTATGCTGCGAATTCCACGCTTCTTCCAGTTTTTCCCGGGAAAGGTTTTCCGATAAATGTATGGTTTCTTTCCGGATATGGTATGACGGATCCTTCCCGTTCATATGGTTCAGCAATATGCCTGATATTGCATATACCAGGCATATTCCCACCATTACGAAACCGAGGTCACGGTGTATGATGCGTAACCATTTCCGTAATTTAGGATTCATCGAGAACTTCATAATTGGTTCCGTCTATAAAATAAATCGAATAATAATCTTTGCCGTGTTCTTTCATCCAATCCTTCATCTGATTAATGTTTGCCAACTCGGCGGCACATGTTTCGGCAGACCCGTCCTCTTTTTTCATTTTTTCATTCACCCCGCTTTCCATATCAGCAATCTCTGTCTGTGTAAGCCGGCGCTCTTTCAAAATACCGTTGATGGAAAGCTTTGAACCCACCAGTTCACGGTTGAATCCACCGATATCTCCTTTAGCCTCTACACGTATGGTATATTTTTGATCTTCACCGGTAATAAAGCAACGTTTCCCGGCATGTTTACACGTATGGGTAACAAATCCGTGAACAATTATAGGTTTGTTGATATGTGATTCGGCTACTGAAAGCAATGTATCTACATCGATCCACTGAACTGTTTCCGTTGCACTCTTTATATCAGCCTGCCCGGCAGACGATTGTTTTGCATTGTTACACGATACGGATATCATCATCAATGCGGCAAATACAATTATGATCTGTTTCATTTTTATAATATTTAAAGATGTTCTGTTTATTTTTTATTAAAACTTAAATTATTTGTTATCGGGAATAATCAGGACAGACAATAATCCTGCGATTCCTGTCAGCAGGACATATCCACTTTGCAGGTAAAGACATTTCCTTTTTTTACGGGCAAAGATAAAGAATAAAAGTGCAGCGAGAATATTCATTATAAAGGCTATCCAACTGGTAAAGTGAAATTCAGGATTAAGATATTTACTGTCCCTGTCTTCAAAAGTCAGATACACCGGAAAGAGCCATGCCGCCGTTTTATCCCATAATCCAGGCTGTGCGGCAATAAACGTCTGGTCTACCCGTTGCAGTGAATCATTATCTAATGCGTAATAGTACCGCCCTTCAGGTGTATTTACATAAACTGTCCAGAAAAACATATTGGCCATAATCATGATCCGGTCCTCGTGAAGGTTGACTGGAGGAATATCAACCTTTCTGGGTTGATAAGTAGGAGACTCCAAAATATAGATATACCCTTCCGAGTCGTATAAAAATCCATAAAAACGCTTATCGCTTACCGGTAGCATGGAGAAGTATACCACATCCATACTGTCGCTTACGTGGGTATTACGTATAAAAGGGCGGTCGTTCACCATCTTGATATGAAATAATTGTCCGGTGGCATCCAGTGAAAAATATCCCTCATCATAGGGTTTACGATTGGTCATCAACCCCTGGAGCCATTGGGCCGGAAAAGTATATCTGCGCTTATCCAGTTCGGTAGCAAACAATAGGCTCTTCTCCTTATTTACCCGGTTACTTTCCACATCTACAAATTCGATGTTATCTTTCATCCGGAATACATCTCCCGGAGATTCTATATTTACCCGCTTAGGCATGGATTCATACATGATATATAAGTCCATGGACGGGGTCGACAATTCTTCACAATTGTAACGGTAGGTAAAACTTTTTTGCCGTATCTCAGGCATAGTCACCGCCCGCCCCTGAATACTGTCGGGCATTTTACCGTTGACTGACAGTTGCCGATAATAAAGCATCGGCATGATGGAATCAAATTGTGCATCATTATATAATCTTCCGGAAGCATCCCGCTTAATGGCATTTTTTCCTTCCGTTTCCCTGAAACAGAATTCCTCAATAACGGAACTGTAATACACAAACGGATACTTTTGCGGTGAGGATGTAGCCAATTGTACCAAAGCCGGTACTCCCCACATGAAAACAAGTGTTCCGGTGAGAATAATGGCGATCCTGACGATTTTTTTGTACTTCATTTTTTTAAGCTGTTTAATGACTACTGTTCACCATCTTTAAATCTGGCTGCAGCATAAAAAGAAAAGAGAAAACTAACCACAATAAAACAAATCAGGTATGGAAGAAAAGGAGCATAAGCTCCGGGCAGGGCAGTGTTGTAAAAAAAAGAGATACAACAAGCCGCAATAACAGCATTGAATATGCGTTGACGCCACACCGGCTCCAGGCATATCCATGCTGCGAGCAGATAGGACGCCAATCCTCCAATGAACCATGGTAATGAAGCTTTAAAATTTGCCATGACCAATTCCGGGCAAAAACGAATACCCAGGCCGGATAGCAGGACGACCTCCGACAGGATAAACAAGGCTGCCAGTATAATGATTCCGTATCCAAGCATGTTGGATAATATTTTCGATTCATTCACCGGAAGATGCAATGTCAGTTTCAGCCGTTTATGCTGCATCTCGGGAACAAACTGTACAATAGCCATTAAGATACCTGCAGCCAGAGGCAGATATTTAAAGTATCCGACCAGGATCGCATTATTCTGGATCAAAGATTCCCAAAGGGGAACAGGCCCCAACCGGTACTGTTTACCCACATTCAACAGAATATATATGATCATGGCGGCAAAAACCGGAAGTAATAAAAAAATAAGCCTCCTGGTTTTGATCCATTCTTTATAAAAAATTGAATACATAATCCTTTGTTTTAACATTTCATTTGAATAAGTTGAAAAGTGAGAAAGTTTATAAAGTATGAAAGTCGGAACGTTCATAAAGTTTGAAAGTTTGGGTATCCTACATTACCTTTTTACTCTATAACTTTATGAACTTTTTTACTTTCTCCATTACTCGCTGACGCTCATGAGAACGGCTATCGCCTAAGTTCTCGATTCTCCATTCTCAATTTTTATTAATATTTTCCTGTAAGCCCAATAAACGCGTCTTCCAGTGATAATTTCTCTTCTGCAAGATGTTCTACCACTGCCCCGTTTTTTGTCAATTCTTTTTCCACATCTGCAGCCGAAGAAAAAGAGTAGGTTTCCCAGTGGTTACCTATTTTTTCCGTATGAAAGAGCCGTTCATTTTCCGGAAAATCCGAAGCACCGGAAGTAAAACGGAAGCGCCGGAAATGATCCATGATGTATGACGTGGGTTCATGCAGCAAGATGCGGCCGTAATCCAGAATCATACAGTCGTCGATCAGCAGTTCCATATCCTGAATGATATGGGAAGTAAGAAAGACGGTTTTGTTCTCGGCTGTGATGTATTCCTTCAGATATTCAACGAAAAGACGACGATATCCGGGATCCAGCCCCATGGAAAAATCATCGAGGATGAGCAGATCGGGATCCTGTGCAAAGATCAATCCTAAGGCCACCTGTGAACGTTGTCCGCACGACATGGTACTGATTTTCTGCGTAGGCGTTACCTGCAGTTTTTTCAGTAACTCATAATAAGCTTCCCGCTTCCATTTCGGAAAAAAACGGCCATAAAATTTCTCTATCTGTTCGACATTGAAATAGCTATGTTGCACATGGCCTTCCAGTAACAACCCGATGCGTCCCTTGGTAACCGGTGTCAGATGTTCCATATTTTCACCGAAGATACGGCAGACCCCCGACCGGGGCTTCAGATATCCCGTAAGGATATTGATGATCGTGGTTTTTCCGGTCCCGTTTTTTCCCAGCAAACCCAATATTTTTCCACTGGAAACCTCAAAATTCAGGTTCTCATATATCAGTTTATTCCCGTAATAATGGGTAATATTTTCACATTGAATTACCGGATCCATTTTTTATTGATGATTTAAAAGTATGAAAGTTTATAAAGTATGAAAGTGGGAAAGTTTGGATACCCACACACCCTACATTATTTTTTAACATTACAAGATTATGAACTTTTTGCTTTTTAACATTATGAACTTTTTTATTCTCCATTCTCAATTCTCCATTCTCAATTTTTTATTTACATTCTTATTCCTGCACATATTTCCACTCCCATTGCATATCTGCTTTTATAACTGAGACGGGTAAGGTTCCCTGACACATACCAGGCTGCTTTTTTCTTTATCCGGTATTGGTATTCACATCGTAAATCCACTTTCCAAGGACTTGACCCGAAAATATCCAAATCGGGCAATACAGAAGCGATGAACATGGCATCCGTCATAGGTACTTCTTCCGATGACCGGATATTCGGGTAGTATCCGCCGGATAATTCCACCAGCACGGATGAGCTTTTCATGAAATACTGCATTCCTCCTTTGGCGGAAAGATCCAGATGTGTATACTCCATATGGTAAGCGGGCGAAAGATAACGCTCCTCACTGCTACGTAAGCCCACACCGAGTTGTCCCCACATATTACTGCGCGAACGATACCATTCTTTCAATGCATCTATCCCGATATATCCGGTTTTACGGGTATAGCGGTGGCTTTCGGTCAACAAACGGTAATCATAATATATTTTCCCCGCACCATCATTCCGCTCCACGGTTTCATATACACGCTCTGTACCTTTCCCGTTCCGGTAATCAAGACGTGCTTTGACCTGTTGGCTGCCGGTCCGGCTTTTTGCGCGATATCCGGCCGAAAAATGAACCGATTGGATACGGTAAAAGAACGGATATTTGTTGGATGTAGCAAACGACTCCGTATCTTCCGACAACACATCCAGCATTGCCACGAATCCCTTCTCTTTTTCCGGTAACAGGAACAACGAAGCTCCGTAACCTTTCCCTTCATACAGCCAGCTGAAAGATGAATTATAATCCAGATGGGCACGGTCGTACATTCCAAAGCCTTTCATCGGGTAATAAGTATCTTTCCGGTTGCTTTCAACAGTTTTTGTCTCCAGGCGCTGCTGATAGGTAGACGCTTTCAGCGACATACCCATCCGGTGTGTTCCAACAGGCATACTTCCTCCTGTATGGATATACAGATCAGATATATATACTGCCGGCCGCGGATCGCGTCGGCGGAAGTCATTCCCAGCCCGGTATCCTGCCTCTATGGCCCACACATACTTCTCCTTTACTATTCCGGCAAAACCTCCCGAAAAAGAATAATGCTCACCGAAAACGTTTCCGCCTGTCGTATCGGCAATATGGTACGGGCCAATGCGCTCAAGGTCCGAAACATTGCTCCATCGTACATGTCGGGTATAAGTATTCCGGTAAGCCGCTTTTCCCCAATAGGCCGTCTTTTGCTTGCGTACCAGTCCGTCTGCAGAAAATCCCCAGCGGTAACCGCCTTCACCATCCCGAAGCAAGCTGTATTTTTTCCTGTCCTCGAAAGCATACATAGCACTGACATCCGCTTTATACGGCGCAGGTCGCAGAAAAGCCGCCGCAGGTTGCCGGTAGGCAGATTCAAAAAATGTGGTCCCCGGAATGTTTGCCGTATTTAAAAGTATACTGTCGCCCGCCGATACAACAACAGGCAACAGTAATAATAATACTAACATATATATTTTCCGGAGCAACATCAGGGTATACGGTTATCTTCTGAAAAGAGCTTGTTGTTTCGGAGCCGGAGTACCGATCTCAAAATCATTGGTCGAGTTATTGGTATCCTGATAGATCACCCGGCCATTATCGGTGGTACGTTCTACTTTACGACGAACACACTCTCCCGAACGTGAACCGTTCCAGTAAGTATTTCCGCTATCCAGGATAACCGGAAGGTTTTTTACCTTCATATCATCCGGATGGCCCAGTTCCACCGCATCAAAAATAATATCCTTATGTACTCTGATGGTCTGCAATGCATTGTTGCCCGTAGATCTTCTGAAATCGGAATTCTGCAGTACATATTGTTCGCCGTCACCATTAACATTGAAAATGATGTAAGCACGGTTACCTTGTATAGAAGGCAGCCAGACTGTTGCCGAATAGGAGTAATATTTGATCATATTGGGTACTTCGGGCACATCAATGGACAGGGTAGCATGTGCATCATACCACTGAAAATCCGCGGATGCTAAGTTTTGTAATTTTGTATCCGGATCTCCTGCCGTTCCGACCGTTGTCTGGTGATCGACCGGTTGTGGAGCGATCAGGATGCTTTTTCCGGGTTCTACCGGATAGGTCGTGCCATCTCCGGGAATGGTATAATATGTCTGCACATATACTGAGTCTGTGCTGGCCCAGTAATTGATTCCGGTACTGGCAGTGGATACCCCCCGGGTTTCTCCCAACGATAACCCGTCGGCATATAACGTTTTCGTCGAGTTATTGTGGATCTCTATATATTGATCATTCTGATAATTCACGTTGGCAGAAGTTTTGGTTCCGGCAAAGTAGATTTCTTTAATTACCCAGCTGTTCCTGTCTTCTTCCGTCCTGAAATCTCCGCTCAGCTGGATGGCTATCGTTGCCGTTGGCGTAATAGTCCGGGATATGGGAACGTTTTCCTGTAAGCCCACCAGGGTAACTTCATTGGTCTTCAACTCGTCATAGTCCAGGTATTCATAACTAATGGTAGTATTCACCTTAAAATCATATACCCCTTCTTCAATGGTTTCCGTCAATGTACCGGAATCATCCATGGTACAATCATAGGATGTTCCCGATGTTTTATTGACTACCGTCACTTTGATCCCTTCCATACTTAAGGTCTCGGGATGTCCGGCCGGAAGCAGCACTTTCATGATTACTTCCACTGTTTTGATTTTATTATCATCGTCATCGTCACAACTGCCCAGAAAAACGACTATGCCTAACAGCACGGGCAACATCTTAAAAATCACATGTTTTTTCATATTGATATGGTTTAATTATAATTTTACGGTTAATTCAGCCCCAAACGAGGGGTATTTTTCACTTTTACGTGTTCTTTCGGTTCCTTCCTTTCCTGTATAATCCGGAATATAATTCAACAAATTGTTTACATAGAAAGAAAGGGTAAAATGACGCCCTATCTCTTTGGTCAGCTTCAGATGGAGCTTCATGGCAATAGGTACCTTGTCCGGCTTGAAATAATAACTCATGTAGGTATCTACCATCGGGTGCATCATGGCCTCACCGCTTCTACCGGGATCGAACTCATGATATTGCCCTGCCAGATCGATATAACCCAACGGCATCCCCGAATTTTCCCGGTAGGATGTCCTGGTGAACCACATGGTTTGCAAATCGGTGGAAAAGATCATGGCCAGCACGGGAATATGCGTGATCAGTTTCATATTGGTATTGAACTGTTGCCGGATACGGTTATCGGTATTGTTATAATCGTAAACGCCTACATACGGGTAGAGCTTTCCGTTGTAAACGCCTGTGGGCTTTCTATACCTCAATGAATTCTGCCGGTATTCGGTCCTGAACCATGCCCCGTTGATATGTATCTCGGTATAGAGGATTTTGATCTTACCCAGCCTTAACGTATACTCCAATCCGCGTTTATGCACTAATGCGGTATTCCGCGCTTTGTTGAAAAGCGAGGCTACAGTGTCGGCTACGGGAGGATCGAACTGTGACAAGCCGGGTTTCGATGAGATAGAGTTCGGATCGACCGAGGAAGGATCATACCTGTCATAGGTATGGAAAAGAATGGTTTGCTCGGCCGAAAAGCCGTTTTTCATCCATTCATCGAAATAAGTAAGGCTTATCCGGTATTGCCCTGCACCAACACGGATTCCTGTCTCGTACTTTTTATTTAGCGAAGGCGTTAAGGCATAGTTTGTCGGGTCTTCCACATAGGTACGGATATTCAATGCCCTTAATTCCTCCTGCTGACTGTAATAGTTCAACTGTACATAATCGAAATACAGATCGGCCGGGTATAATTGTGCCTGTGTCGGGAACCTGTAATGATGGCCAACGCCTCCGGTCAATTCTATTTTCACCTTATTGTTCCCTATCGCGAAAGCCGGTAAACCGATGCTTGCATTCAGACGAGGTTCGGCATACCATCGTCCGGATATGTCATAAGTACCGGAAAGATCCGGTAAGGTAGTGGCACGAAGGCCGGCCGTAGCCGAAAACAACCATCCGCCTACCGGATATTTCAGCCGGTCTTCTGCATATACCGACAATTTCTGTATGGCAGGAATGTCTCTATACGGCCGTGGCCGGGTACTTCTCCCGCCTACATAAGGTGGCCGGGTAAGATCGTACAGTTCACCTCTGCCTAAATTAACATCATAGGTCCATTCTGCTCCCGCCAGTAATCCATGCTTCAATGCGCCGGTATTCGGTTCGGCCCTGGCAGTGACCTTTGCAGAAAGCGTCAACGGCTTTCCGTCTACGCGAAGAAAGGAGGAATACTGGGCGGGCAGGTATTCGGCATCGTATACCCCACTTTCCATTGCTGTGGGAACAGGCATGATACCGGGCGCTATCAGATGCTTCCGCTCCATCTCCACCTGATTGTAGGATGCGGATAGATTGTATTCGGTTTCATGGATCAGGGAACCGGGCATCCGCAACTTACCGCTTGAAGACAAGCTGAAACCCTGGTATTTGTTCTTTTCGTAATCATCTTTACCCTTCATCAGGTCGGGATCGCTTTTTTCACGGTCGAAACTTCCCGTATAAGTGAAATTAGCACCGAATTCGAAACGGTTTTTAGTACCCATTTCGAATATCTTTTTATAACGTCCCGAAGCGGATGTCCGTGAATAGATCAATAATTTGCTCCTCGGGTCATCTAAATATTGCGTGTGTTCCACATCAAGGTTCACTGATCCCCCGTTAGCCGGCAGCAAAAAACCTTTACCCACCGAAAACAATTTGGTATGGTAATCTGTTTTCACGCGCCCTTCCCAGGGAGTTTCACCATTTTTCAAATCAATCAATACCAATCCGGATGTCAGGTTACCGTATTCCACCGAAGGAATGCCCCGTACCACCTCCACCTTTTCAATGCGGTCGGTAGAAATAGTACGCATATCAATGCCGTAGGAAGTAGTAGGTTGGGTTGTATTCCCGTATACATGTTGCAGGGCGTCATTGCTCATCTGCATACCGTCGATGACAAATGCGGTACCCAAACCGGTATTGATGTCAGTGCCGGCCTGCCGCAAAGACATATGGCTGGATCCGGTCATTTTAATATCTTTTGTCATCCCACCGGGCAGCAACTGCAAAAGATCGGCAAAACTCGAAGGTTGTATGTGCTGCATGGCCTCAGTACCGATCACCGATGAAGCATTGTCGTTTGTATTTTCCTGTGCGGTAACGGTTACCTCGTCCAAAGAAAAGCTTCTGGGTTCAAGGAACAGGTTGATTTCCATATCTTGTTGCACATGGATAACGGTATCCACCTCCTGGTAACCCAGACAGGAAAAAATCATTGTGTAATATCCTTTGTTTTTTAAGATCAGCTGATATTCGCCATGAATGTTGGTAGTAGTTCCGATAGTACTCCCATGAACAGATACAGAGGCGAAAGCAATCGGTTCCCGGGTCTGGGCATCGGTAAGCTTTCCTGATAAAGTAAAATGATGATTTAATGGATTGGTTTCCCCCCGGACAAACTGTACGGATACCCCTAAAAACAAGATAATGACCTTAATAATGATACGCATTCCCTATATCCCCTCGGAATTAGGGCACAAAAATAAACGAATCGGCCATGTTAACCAATCCCTACTTTTAGGTATTTT
>JAISOY010000132.1 GCA_031275285.1 Bacteroidales bacterium
CTCCTGCCACGAGTAACATGTAGATTTTGGACTCCCGGATTTTTTACATTGATACAAGCAAGCTCCCGTAGGTTGTCTATTTGACTCCAGATACCTACAGTTTCCGTATCTATCGCTTGGATTTGGACAGGTAATTTCCACTTCCGGAATTTCACCCCCGTCTTCAGGCTCTCTCCTTTTACAACAGCCAGCCAGAAATATTTTCCGGTAATGGTTTCACGCCAGAAAGAAGGACAGATAATAACAACCGTAAACAACACCATTCCCAGCGAAACGGCGAATATTACAGAAAATAACTTTTGGAAACGGATTAAAAACATATAATTTGGCTGGACTTTTTAATGTTTATTCACAATATTTATTGATAATTATTTTCAAATATTCATCTATTATATCCGGATAAGACGAATCGACAACCATTACATGTTTTGATATTTTTCCATCATCTACAAAACATAAATAAGGGACGTTTTTTTCATCTATAGGTAACCCTATATTATCTCCGGCACATAAATATACCGGAAGTTTATTCCCGGAGGAATGTCCGCCCTCAATGATCATTTCCCTTATAGATTCGTAATAGGAAAGTACAATTATATGAATCCCCTGTAATTGATCTTTTCTCCGGATCAATCTGTCATATGCTTCATTGATACAGCTATTACAATTGGAATTGGAATACCTGAACAATAAATATTTTGAGTCCTGTTTTAGTATATCTCCCAAAGTTAGCGTATCTCTTCCGATGGATACTAATTTCTCCTTTAGGTTAAGTGAACAATTACCCGAATTAAGTGATTCGTAATAAAAGCGCTTCAGGGCTTCATCTGTTTGATCCGTTGTCGATATATACTCCTGTCGTTTTTTATCGTTTATTAAAGCATTGTATCGATATAACAGTACAAGATTGAAAAGGATCAATAATATAAAACCGACCAGTAGGTAATTATTCAATTTCATTTTTACGATCATTAAACATGGATTGTCAATAAATATCGAAAAGGCGACAAGTTCATCAGGAAACCTTATTTTCCCAGGAAATGTCAACAACGTGTGTCTGCGGTGTATTAGTTTAGGATCTTTTTTATTCTAAAAAATTAAATTTGCTTTTATATTAATTCATAGATATAAAGTATCGGATTATCCTCTTCATCTACTTCCTGGGCCAGCTTTAACGCTTCCCAATTATCAAAATCGGGTATCTTGGATGCTGTTTCTTTAATGCTGGCCAAAACCATCGGATTAATGATGACGGCTATCTGATTATTGGAACAGCCTATGGGATTGTAAGTACCGGTTCCTATTTTTATTTTTGTAGTCCATATGCTTTTGTATCCCAGAAGTGTCTGATTTGTTTTGTTAAATACAAAAAGACCGATATTGGTCCTGAAAAAAAGATGATGGTCACTTTCCATAACATCGGTAATCGAATACACATATTCATTTTCCCTGCAGGCTTCACTGAATTCCAGTACTCCGTAATTAAGAAGACTTTCCGGTAATGAATGACCGGCAAAATCAATATTATATTTCCTGATCAATTCCGTATCTTTTATCTGGTATATTGTATTGTCAAGTCTCCGGGTATAATAGATCGATTGGCAGGAAGTAAGAAAATTACCTCTTGTAAATAAGGTATTTTTAAAGTTTTCCCGCATATGGAGTTTATTGTCGGATATATTAAAATCCCCATCTAAATAAGCAATTTCGTATTGATCGGGTCTTTTATTGTTTATATCGGAACGATTGCAAAAAAAATTAGTCCCGTCCGTTGCTATATTATAAAAGAAATCATCCATACGTTTCTCTCCGACTATTTTTCCATTATATCCGAATCGCATCAGCTTATATGGACGGTCACACAATAATATTATTTGCCTGTTAATGGTATCCAGGCAAAAATCATGTAAGCTTAAGTACTCAGACGGTCCTTTCCCTATGTTATGAATATGTGATATGTATTTTCCATTCGTATTAAACAGTACAATTTTATTCAGAAACTTGTCAAATACAAATAAAGTATCATTGTGCCGGTATATCCGTTCTATTGCTTTCAGGAACGAATGTTCATTTGTTTCCAGCTTTACCATTTGTACCGTTTTAAAGACACTGGTATCCGGGAATGAGTTTTTTAAGCTGTTTTCAGACAATGTGATGGTTGTGTGACGACCTGTGATACTATTATCTTTTGAACCGGATGTTGTACATCTTGTTGATAAACATAGAACAGATAATAATAAGAAATAATAAGATCTCATAATGGTATATTTTTTAAGTGGTTAATAAAAATATTTTACACAAAAGCTGGTTGTACCACCAGACTTCGGTTCAGTTTTTTGGTAAACTTTGATAATTTCAGATAAGGATATTTAAAAAAGATGCCTAAAAGATTATTTTTCAACAATAATATTTGGCAATGTAGTTTTATCACAGAATAATTTCAACTGTAATTTTAATATATTTCTCTTTATACAACCAAATAACAATTGTGATCTCTTAAGCATCTTACTGTTATTTAACTACTTAATGACCTCCTTGACATCTGACAATATCAGTTCCACCTGCAGTGACCACCCAGCTATCCGTGCAGGATATAGACCCTATCCCTTCACAAATAACACATTTGTGCACATAGGTAAATCTTTGATCTAGTACATTGTTTATATGCGAATAAAAATACTCTTCCCATTCATGTGTTTGTTTATAGTTAACTTTAAAAAGATCACTTCCACCTTCTCCATCTTTAGGCTTGTCATCTTCCACATCCGCCAGAGCAATAATATTCTTCAGGCTTAATTTAGCCACACTCTCTCCTTTTACGGCGATGTTTACATTTACGGCAGCCAATGTAATAAACAGCACTGCCCCGATACTTAAGAAAACTTTTTTCATTGTTTAATGATTTTAAATATGATCCTGCTTGTTTTCTCAATTTTCCCGTTCCTGCAGAAATACGGTACGGAAAAACCGGAGAGGGCATTCATCTCCTAAATCATTATCTTTGCCGGCATACCTCCTTTATTGTTGGAGGGAATCCCGGCGGTCGCCGGACCTTTGCATGCTAAAGCCCGGTCCGGTGCCGCCTTTATTCCCATATTGTGCTTTATTTGTGTTATTTCGTTCTTCACCACCATACCTGTTTTCCGTTTTCATAGGTAAATATCCTTTCTTCCGTTCCCCCGGAAAGGTTCCGCAACAGGAACAATGCACCTGACGGTCCGTCGAAATGCAACACCTGCTCCTTTGCCGTCTGTCTTCCAAGAGATTGCCATCCGTTCCGTGTCCAGAAGAACAATTCGTAAGCCTGTCCCACACGGATCATATTATCATCATTCCGGGGCAGGTAGCGGATATGGTCTACCCCGGTCCTTTTCCCGAAATCCATGCCTACCCAGGCGCCGTCCTTTTCCGCGGCATCATAAAAGGTAAGGGTATTTCCGTCGAATGCCTTGTCCAGGCTTCGCATCGGGTCATTGGCGTAGGATCCGGGGGTACCGATGATGTTTCCCTTTAATTTGTTTCCCTCCCTGTCGCAGAATTCCAGTTCGGCTATATTACAGGCGCCACCGTCAGGGGACAGGTAGCGGTAATACCTGAAATAGCTTTCTTTAAGGGATACTGTATGGAAATACATGTCCGGATGGAAATCGATCGTATACAAAAGCCGGGCATCCCTGAAATCCGGATCATTGGCGCCTTCGAAACGTCCTCCTTTCATCCGGTCCGTATGCCCCATGTATATGGGATGTTTCCTGAGCAGGGCCATTTTTTGGGTACGGGCGGTGTCCGGTACCAGATGCTGAAGAGTCCCTTCTTTGGTGAAAATAACCGGATATCCGGCCGGATACATCTTTTTCTTGTGGTAACAGGCTGGAAGATAAGTAATACCTTTACCCATATCGGTAAAGGCGACTTCCCGCCCTTCTGTTTTTCCCCAATGGATGGGTATCCAGTTTTTGTTGTTGAATATATAAAGGTATGCGTAACCCTGTTCCATACCGGGGACATCATCCAGTGTAAGTCGTATTTCCCCGCAATCGAAATTTTCGGCAGTTACGTCGGTAAAACAGGGATCCCTGAAAAAGGGCGGTATCCCGGTAATATCATCCGCCAGCATGGCCAGCGATTCTTTTTGTATCTCGTAGGTACGACGGAAAGCCTTGGCCATTTTATCCCTGTCGGGATTGGCCATATGCGGAGCGCCCGGATGGGAATCGGTGGACATGAAGATAATATGCCTGCCCGTAGTGTCGGCGACCGTATTCCAGTCGTGCCCCTTCTGCCGGTTAGCCCATTGCGGAGTGAAATCCTCGGTAACAGGGATCCCTATGGCACGCATGATGGACAATCCTACTACCGAGCGTTCCTGGCAGGTACCCGCCCAGGCTTCCTTCGCCATGGCATAGGTAAAGGAAGGCAAAGGTGGTGATACCGGAAAAGATCCGCGCCAGGGGATCCTGATACGGACATTCATCAGGGAACAGGCCAGTACGGCATCTGTTCCGCAAATAGACTTCATGGAATCGATAAATCCGGCATACTCTTCCAGCACCTGACTGCGCCAGGGTTCGAGCCTTTCGTTCCGTAACCTGTACGGCAATATTTCCCGGCAGAACCGGTCGAAAGGGATATCGCGGCTCCAGGGCATCTCCTCACGCACCCTGAAAGCAAGTTCTATCTGGTCGATCAGATAACCGGCTTCGATATGCAGCAGGTCGGGTAAATACTTCTTTTCCGATGCCAGACGGTATATTGTAACCAGTGAATCGAACGTTTTTTTCCTGTCGGCGACCCCTATATGGAATATACTGTCCCATTCCCGGAAAAGAGGAAAAAATACCTCCGACGGCCGTTCATCCTCCGAATACTTTCCGGGCATGTTCAGGATCAGGAACTCTGCTGCACGTAACTTTAAACTATCTCCGGGATGGTGGCTGTAATATTTCAATACTTTTTCCAGTTCGGACCGGTTATTTTCCGCGAGTTTCAGAATTTCCCTCATTTCACGGGAATAATCCGAACAGGAATGTGACAGTAGACAAAAACTCAATAAGATAAGTCGTAATAAATGTGTCGTCATATACAAGAATTATTGTTTGTACTTTCAGTCACAAAAATAAACTATTCCTTCAGTCAAAGCTTGTATTTTTATCCCAAATACGTGTAATATTATCCCAAATATGTATATCATATATAATTCCGAATTTAAAACTCCACATTAACTTCGTTGAGCCATGAGGGGTTCAAATTAAATAACACTTTATAAGGATTTGTGTAATCATATTTCATAATCTATATAAAAATACACCAATGAATGCTTTTATATTCATGTTGAATTTAAGCACTCAGTGCTATTTATTGTTTCCTTAAGCCACATTGATCAAATGGGGATTTTCTTTCACTTCCGAGACTTACAGCATAATAAAAAAGACTATATTTACCATTTTACCTGATAGAATATTCTTCGTAAACTTTTAATGATCATCTATCATAAACATCAATTGATAAACAGATGAAATATCCATGAACATCACTGTTCACCCAACGTGATGAACCGAGTTTACGAGTTCGACGAAGTCAATAAAATATGGATATTATCGATAAATTAAATTATTCATATGGAATCG